>JBDTYQ010000028.1:0-38982 GCA_040005515.1 bacterium | reverse complement strand
TTGGACAAACTTAATCACACAAGATTTCATAGCAGATAGAAAAAGGGCGAGTCCGGTTAACGGGCTCGCCCTTCCTATTGGTCTCGCACTATCGGATCAAGGAGTAACGATGAAGTTCGTTAACGTGAAAGTTCCTGAGCCATCTGAGGTGCCTACGCCGTTGGCAAAGAAGCACCCGCCACCAAACGACAGTCCAATTTGTTGCACGTCTGCCACCGAAGCCGCAAAAGCTGCTGTGTGAGCCGCGTCAAAGGTTCCAAAATGCCCATCCCGATCTGACCAGTTGGCTGGGTTAAGAGTGGAAGTCAGAGTTGCCGGCCCGTTAGCTAAAGGGTAGCTAACCGGGTTCGACCACCAGTATTGAGACTCCCCCAGCTCGTTACTATTGGTCTCAAAGTACAGCCGGACATTGGCAGGAGTGCCACAAGGGTTACTCGCCGTGCCCTGACCGTAATAGATGAACGGGCCGGTTACGCCACTGACTGTAATACTGGCAGACACAGTCTTACCGGTAAGATCGCCCAGCAGCGTCCCGTTGTAAGCCGGGTGCTTGGTATTAAACCCAGATACGTCCGGAGTGTCAGGAAAGTCGAACCCAACAGCGGTACCGTTCAGCATCAACGTGGAAGGCTTGGGAGCGGGTGCCACGCCATTTGCCCGGTAGAAATACTCCATCCACTTCTTTTCCGGCTTGGGGCCGATCAAAAATGTACTTACAGCCTGCGTCGGGGTAGTACTAAGAAATAGAGCCACCAAGGCAAGCGCGAAGATTGCGCCTGTGAAAATTTTGCGTTTCATGCTTTTTTCTCCTGGGTTGAATTCCGTTGGGAACGGAGTGGGAGGTCGGACTATTCGACCAACTGCTGGCGAGATGAAGTTCAGCGCCAGAGGGTGGGCCTAATATTAGAAGATTGTTGTTGCGTGAATCGGGAGGCGAAGAAAGCCAATCCTGGAGGCTTGATTCGTTCGAAGCACCTCACTGTACCGTTCGGGTGTGGTTCAAAAGCCGGCAGTGTGCACCAAACAATCTGTTAAGCTCGCGCACTCTATGTTAACGCCCTTGTCCTGTCAATTAGGGTGAGGCACGTTGGACCAGGAAAGCCTAAGTGGTCACATAGACCGTGCAAACTTGTTGGCCAACTCCCGCTTGAGCAGCTTGCCTGTGGGACCCTTGGGAATGCCTTTCACGATGCGTACGATCTTTGGGCATTTGTAATCAGCCAGACGCTCGCGGCAAAAAGCTATCAACTCTTCCTCCGTCGCTTTCCTTCCTTCTTTCAGCACAACGAACGCCGCCACTTCCTCACCATAGAGTTGATCCGGCACTCCGATACTTGCGGCGGCCGCTACCGCAGGGTGCTGGTATAAGACTTCATCGATCTCGCGGGGGTAAATGTTCTCACCCCCGCGGATGATCATGTCGCTTTTACGATCGACGATGTAGAAGAAGCCATCTGAGTCGCGATAGCCGATGTCCCCCGTATGGAACCAGCCATTGCGAAACGCCGTCGCGGTTGCTTCAGGATTCCGGTAGTAACCCTTCAGGATGTTTTCGCCGCGCATAACGATCTCTCCGAGTGTTCCATTAGCAACGTCTTCGTCATCATCGTCGACTACCTTCATCTCATTGCCAATCGGGATCCCGCACGAACCTGCCCGCCTTTGCGCGTTCGGCGGATTGAATGTTGAGCGACAGGTAGACTCAGACAAGCCATAGCCTTCAATAACCAGACAATCAAAAGTCTCTTCAAACCTTTTCAGAACTTCGGCGGGCACGGGAGCTGAGCCGCACATGGCAAAGCGTAACTGGCTCGTCTGCAACCCCTCGGGCACGCCTTCCGGATAAGTGCTGAGAAGCATCGAGAGCATGGTCGCCACGGAGCCAAATGAAGTCACCTGATAGTTAGAGATAATCTGCCAGAAGCGCGATGCAGAGAATCGTTGACTCACGACCGTCGAGCCCCCTGCGTAGAGCGCCGACATCGTGGTCACGGAAACGGCGTTCATATGGAAGAGGGGCATGATCGTCAACAGTCGATCCTGCGCGGTGAAGCCAAGCCATTCACTGATCTGCCGCGCGTTGGCGATCACATTTCCATGTGTTAACAAACAGCCCTTCGGCTTTCCGGTGGTGCCGGACGTGTAAATGATGATCGCGTCGTCATCCCTGTCGATCTCGCTCGCAGGAAGTCTGCCTGCGCTAACAAACTTGGCTGTTGCAGATCGCTCATCATCGAAGACAACAACCGCTTCCAGATGTGACACCAGGTCTTTCAGGCTTTCTATCAGGGGCAGAAACTCAGAATGGACTAGAGCAGCTTTCGCTTCGGAATTCGAAATAACGTAAAGCACTTCCTCGGCTTTCAAAAGCGAGTTGATCGGACCCGCCAGCGCTCCAAGCTTCCAACACGCGAAGTAGGCAATGATGTACTCAGCGCTGTTCGGCATCAGGAGACTCACTACGTCTCCCCTGGTAACTCCCACCGCCGAGAGCATCAAGGTGGTGCGATCCACCGCAGCGTCAAACGACGCGTACGTGAACTCACGTCCGTCGACTTCCGAAAAGAGAAATATTTTCTCCGGGGTTGCTGTTGCCTGTCGTTCAAGCAGTTCGCGAAGGTTGTTTGTTTCTATCATTCTCTGTTTGTCCCTAGCCGGCCGAGGGCGATTCTATCCTTCAAGAACCCGTTTCAAGAAACTCCAGCTACGTGCTCAAGCTCTTCCGCATCGAGAAAGACAAGGCTGAGTGCGGCGGCACGAGTTCATGTTATATTCTGCCTGACACCCAAACAGTTCTGAGCCGAAATACCCTAACTGATTCTCGAGACAGAAGGGTTACCATCAGAAACAACATTACCCCGGAGACTTGCTAACGACTTTATGGATAACTATCGCAATTTCATCGGGGGCCACTGGATCGAGTCGGAGTCTTCACGCACCGTTGCGAACGTAAATCCCGCAAACACTGACGACATCCTGGGCATGATTCGACAGGCGACGCGTGCTGAAGCCAAGGCCGCAGTCGATGGGGCAGCAGAAGCCTTTCCTTCATGGCGCGCGACACCGGCGCCGGCGCGAGGCCGCATCGTCGCGCGCGCCGCTCGATTGATGGAAGAACACAAAGAAGAGCTTTCGCAACTGGTGACACGTGAAGAAGGCAAGACAATTTCTGAATCTCGCGGCGAGTTGCAACGTTCAATTAACGTGGCGGAATACTGTGCCGGCGAGTCACGCAGGATGACGGGAGAAACGATTCCTTCCGAGCTGCCTTCGAACTTTGCTTACACACTGAAACAACCGCTGGGCGTAGTCGCCTGTGTCACTCCATGGAATTTTCCTGTCGCGATTCCGGTTTGGAAAGTTGCGCCGGCTCTCGTCGCCGGCAATACGGTGGTCTTCAAACCCGCGACGCTCACTCCGGCCACCGCCGTCCGCATCGTCGAAATCTTTGAAGAGGCCGGGATCCCTCCAGGGGTATTGAATCTGGTGCTGGGCTCCGGTTCAGATGCGGGTGACGAAATCATCAGCCATCCGGCAGTCAAAGCTGTTTCCTTCACCGGATCCAACCCCGTAGGAATTCGACTCTATGAGCAGGTCTCGCGTCGCGGCGGGAAAGTCCAGTGCGAAATGGGAGGCAAGAACCCCGTAGTAATTCTGGAAGACGCGGATCTCGATCTCGCGGTTGAATCCACAGCGCAGGGCGCTTTCGGATCGTCGGGACAGAGATGCACTGCGACGAGCCGCGCGGTTGTAGTTGACGAGATAGCCGACGAGTTTGTGGAACGCATCGCCGAACGCGCCGAGTCAATGCGCATCGGCGACGGAGCTGATCCTAATACCGAGATGGGACCAAGCGTTGATGAGGGACAGTTCAAAACCGTTCTTGAATATATCGATATCGGCCGCGAGGACGGGGCAGAGCTAGTCTGTGGCGGCTCTCGCGCCACTGGCAACGGCTTGGACAAAGGCTACTTTGTGCATCCCGCAGTTTTTGATCGAGTTACGTCGGACATGCGTGTGGCTCGCGAAGAGATCTTCGGACCAGTGTTATCGGTCCTGAGAGTAAAGGACTTCGAAGAAGCGATGCGGGTGGCTAACGACTCTGAATTTGGACTTTCCTCGTCGATCTTCAGTAATGACGCGACGCGGATCTTTCGGTTCGTTGATGAAATTGAAACCGGGATGACGCATATCAACTCTCCCACAATGGGCGGGGAGGCGCACGTTCCGTTTGGTGGAGTTAAGGGCACCGGCATCGGGGACCGCGAACAGGGATCCACCTCTTTGGATTTTTATACTGATCTGAAGGTCGTGTATGTCGACTATACTGGTCGCAAGCGTGAGGGAAATCTTTACTGATGTTGCAACGACGCCAAGGCGATAGAAAGAGAGTTAACGATCATGGCTACAGCTGAACCCACAACTACTAAGTCCGAGACGATCCGCAAGCACAAGGAATTTCTCTTTCCGGCGGTCGCGACTTACTACCAGGAACCGCTCGCCCTCGTGCGCGGCGAAGGCTTTCATGTCTGGGACGATCAGGGCAACAAGTATCTCGACTGCTTCGGAGGTGTCCTTACCGTCAGCGTTGGTCATGCGAATCCGAAGGTCAACGAAGCAATCATCAATCAGGTCCAGACCTTGCAACACACTTCGACGCTGTACGCCAATAAGCCGCAGTCTGATCTCGCTGAGAAGTTGCATCAGATCACTCCGGGTCGTCTAAAGAAATCGTTCTTTACTAATAGCGGCACGGAAGCCGACGACACGGCAGTGCACGCCGCAAAACTCGCAACCGGCCGTCAGGAGATTGTCGTACTTCGGCACAGTTATAGCGGCCGCTCGGCTACAGCCCTGGCGGCGATGGGTCATGCTCCCTGGCGTCCGTTGCCGGCTCAGGTCGCAGGCTTCGTTCATGCGCGCGCGCCCTACTGTTACCGCTGTCCCTTCAAGCTAACGTATCCCGAGTGTGGTCTTGCCTGCGCTAACGACATCGAAGAGTTAATCATGACGACGACGACCGGTGAGATCGCCGCGTTCATGGCTGAACCAATCCTCGGCGTGGGCGGTTTTATCGTTCCACCTCCTGGCTACTTCGAACGTGCTGTTGAGATTACTCGCAAACACGGCGGCCTCTTCATCGCCGACGAAGTGCAAACGGCATGGGGCCGCACAGGTGACAAATGGTTTGGCATCGAGCACTGGGATGTGGAACCTGACATCATCACGTCGGCAAAAGGTCTCGGCAATGGGGTTCCAGTGGGGATCACCGTTGCTACGCCTGAGGTGGCAGATAAGTATCCGGGACTTACCTTCTCGACCTTTGGCGGCAATCCAGTCTCGATGGCTGCTGCCCTCGCGGTTATTCACGTCATAGAAGAAGAGGATTTGAGAACTAACGCGACGGTTGTCGGCGGTTACTTACGCGAGCGCCTGGAAGATCTGAAAGAGAAGCACGTCGCGATCGGTGACGTTCGCGGAATGGGTCTCATGCAGGGCCTCGAACTTGTGAAGGACCGCAAGACTAAGGAGACCGCGCCACAGGCAGTCGCCCAGGTGTTTGAAGAAACGAAGCGGCGCGGGGTTCTGATCGGTAAAGGCGGCCTCTATGGCAACGTAATCCGCACCGGCCTGATGCTCAACTCAACAAAGGACCACGTGGACGAGCTGATCGGCGCGCTCGACGCTGGCTTTGCGACGCTCAACTGATCGTTACAATTCAACGCGATGAAAACTCTAATCAAGAACGGCCGCGTGATCACGGCCACCGACGATTACAAAGCCGACATCCTGATCGAAGGCGAAGTCGTTTCCGTGATCGGTGCACATCTTGAAATGGAAGTCGACAAAGTGATCGATGCCGCGGGCAAGCTGCTGATCCCGGGAGGCATCGACCCGCACACGCACATGGAGCTTCCATTCGGTGGCACCAAGGCGTCCGACGACTTTCGCACCGGTACTCTCGCGGCAGCACACGGGGGCACCACGACCATCATCGACTTCGCTGTGCAGTACAAAGGCGAGTCGCTCATTCAGGGCATCGACAACTGGCACAAGAAGGCCGAAGGCAAGACAGCGATTGACTACGGCTTTCACCTGATCACGACTGAACTCGAAGACAGCCAGATCGAAGAACTGCACACCGCCATGGATGAAGGCGTGACCAGCTTCAAAATGTTCATGGCCTATCCCGGTGTCTTCCTCGTAGACGACGCGACTATTTTCCGTGGCATGCTGGCGGCCGGTGAACGCGGCGGCATGATCTGCATGCACGCCGAGAACGGCATCGTCATTAATGAGATCATCAAGCACGCCCTTGCGAAGGGCCACACCGCGCCGAAGTTTCACGCGCTTACCCGCCCGACGATAGCGGAAGCGGAAGGCGTGCATCGCGCCATCGCCATCGCGGAGATGGCGGAGTCGCCTGTTTACATCGTCCACCTTTCCTGCACAGATGCTCTCAATCAGGTGCGTGAAGCGCGCGATCGCGGGCTGCCGGCCTTTGCTGAAACCTGTCCGCAGTATCTTTTCCTTTCGCTGGATGACTATGACGAGCCGGGGTTTAATGGTGCGAAGTATGTGATGACTCCACCCCTGCGCGACAAAGCAAATCAGGCGGAACTATGGAAGGGTCTGAAGAGTGACGATCTTCAAGTGATCTCGACTGATCACTGTCCCTTCTGCATGAAGGAGCAGAAGGAACTCGGACTAGACGACTTCACGAAGATTCCCAACGGCGCGCCTGGCGTCGAACATCGAGTGCCACTAATCTACAACGGCGGTGTCGTCGAGAATCGCATCAGTCTTAACCGCTTCGTCGAGATTACCTCCACGGCCGCCGCGAAGATGTTTGGTCTCTTTCCGAAGAAGGGAACGATCGCAATCGGTTCAGACGCCGACATCGTGATCTTCGACCCGGACCGGGAACAGACCATTAGCGTCAAGACTCACCACATGAATGTCGACTACAGTGCCTACGAAGGGCGAAAGATTCGCGGCGTTGTCGAGACAGTGCTCTCCCGCGGTAAGGTCGTAATCGACAAGGGCGAATACAAGGGCGAAGCCGGCGACGGTCAGTTTTTGAAACGCGGAACTTGTGCGAAGTTCTAGCTCCAATTTCATCAGTAAAATCCGTTCGAAGATAGTCTGAAGTCTTGTCTTAAAGTCTGTCAGCACTATGGCCAATCCTTCCGAGACAATTCAGCACGCGGATGGTCGCATCGAGTTGCGCGATTACGCCTCGATCAGCTCGAGCCCGCTCTACAACAAAGATCTGGCGCCGGTTCCGGTCCAGCGGAGGAACTGGACGACGTACAACTATGCTGCGCTCTGGATCAGCATGGCGCACTGTATTCCCACATACATGCTTTCCTCGGGATTGATCAGCGCGGGAATGAACTGGTGGCAGGCTCTGGCTACTATCCTCCTGGGAAATGTGATTGTTCTCGCTCCCATCCTCTTGAACTCTCACCCGGGCACGAAGTATGGAATTCCCTTTCCTGTTTTTGCGCGCGCCGCTTACGGGACGTACGGTTCAAATCTTCCGGCGTTGATGCGCGCGATCGTGGCCTGCGGCTGGTTCGGCATTCAAGCGTGGATCGGCGGCGAAGCGCTGAATGTGTTCTTCAGCGCTGTGATCCCCGGATGGAAAACCCTGCTGGGCGGCCCTTTCGGCGGACACATGACAACAGAGTGGCTGTCCTTTCTGCTCTTTTGGGGCCTTAACATTTTCATCATCTATCGCGGCATGGACCTGCTGCGAAAGGTGGAGAACTGGGCTGCCCCCTTCGTGCTGGTGATGACGACCTTGCTGCTTGCCTGGGCGATTTGGAAAGCGCATGGCCTTGGTTACCTGCTTACTCAAGAGAGCAAGTTCCACACCTTCGGCGAGTTCTGGCCCATCTTCATTATCTCGTTAACCGGCATGATTGGGTTTTGGGCCACGTTGTCCCTCAACATGCCTGACTTCACTCGCTTCGGAAAGAGCCAGCGAGACCAGGTCGTGGGACAAGTTGTTGCGTTGCCAACAACGATGACGGTGTTCGCCGCGATGGGCGTCATGATTACTTCGGCCGCAGTAATCATCTACCCGCACATGAAGATGGAAGAGCTCTGGGATCCGATGAAGCTGGTCGGGCAGTTCGGCAATGTCTGGGTGGTGGCGATTTCAATGTTCACTGTCGTAGTTGCGACACTTGCCGTGAACATCGCTGCGAACGTCGTCTCACCCGCCAACGATTTTGCGAATGCGTTTCCGAAGTTGATCTCATTCCGCACCGGCGGCTTGATCACAGGCATCATCGGCATCCTGATGCAGCCCTGGCGCCTACTCGCTGATCCTTCGGGTTATATCTTTGCCTGGCTTGTTGGCTATTCCGGCGGTCTCGGCTCCATTGCCGGGGTGTTGATAGTTGACTACTGGATTATTCGCGCCAAGCGGCTTGATCTTGGCGATCTCTATCGCAAAGAGGGTGTGTACACTTACAATGGCGGCTGGAACATGCGGGCCGTGGTGGCGACACTGATCGGCTGCACCCTTGCCTGGATCGGTCTGGTAGTCCCGGTCTTAAGACCGCTTTACGCTTACGCCTGGTTCGTGGGTTTTGGCGCGGCCGCCATTACATATTTCGTCTTGATGAAAATCGCTCCACCGCGACGCGTAATCGCTGACGCAACCTGAAAAACATTTAGCGGCCGCGGAATCAGGCCCCGCGCTGCAATCGCAACTTTCAAGGAGTTTATATGTCACGCACAGTCAGATGTGGACTCATTCAATGCTCTAACGCGGCGCCGACGGACTTGCCGGTCGACGACATCAAACGACTGAACATCGAAAAGCATCTCGGTTTTATCGATCAGGCCGCCGCGCAGGGAGTGCAAATACTCTGCATGCAGGAAGTATTCACGACACCATACTTCTGCGCCGAGCAGCAGACGCGTTGGTACGAAGCGGTTGAGAAGATTCCCGATGGTCCCACCGTGCGATTGATGCAGGAGGTCGCCCGCGCGCACGGTATGGTCATCATCGTGCCAATTTACGAGGAAGAGATCACAGGTATCTACTACAACACCGCAGCGGTAATCGATGCCGACGGAAAGTACCTGGGCAAGTATCGGAAGAACCACATTCCTCACGTGAACCCCGGCTTCTGGGAGAAGTTTTATTTCCGGCCGGGCAATCTTGGTTATCCTTGTTTCGATACGGCGTTCGCCCGCATCGGCGTTTACATCTGCTACGACCGGCACTTCCCTGAAGGCGCTCGCGCTCTTGGACTGAACGGCGCCGAAATAATCTTCAATCCATCTGCGACAGTCGCAGGACTCTCCGAATACTTATGGAAACTGGAACAGCCTGCTCACGCAGTGGCCAATGGTTACTTTGTTGGCGCTATTAATCGCGTCGGTCACGAGCAGCCCTGGGACATCGGGGAATTTTACGGACAGAGTTACTTTTGCGATCCGCGGGGACAGTTCATCGCGGAGGGCCCACGTGATCAGGACGCGCTAGTTGTGGCCGATTTAAATCTCGAGTTGATTCGAGAGGTGCGGAACACCTGGCAGTTCTTCCGCGACCGCCGTCCGGATTCGTATGGGGCGCTCGTAGCCGATTAAAGTTTCGAGTTCCCAGTTCCGAGTTCCAGGTCTGTTTATGAATCGTATGAGGCAGATCGCATTTTGAGTAAGAGATCGGGTTGCACGCGCACTTGAAACTTGAAACTTGAAACCCGAAACTCAAAACTGCTTTAGGAGTAATAAAAATGGATCTATCTATCACCGTCAACGGCTTAACGTTTCCCAACCCCTTTCTGCTGGGTTCTGGCCCGCCGGGAACAAACGCCCGCGTGATTGCCAAGTCGTTTGACTTAGGCTGGGGTGGCGCTGTGGCGAAAACGGTGAGTCTTGAATCCGCCAAAGTCGTGAACGTGGTGCCGCGATACGGCAAGCTGCGCTCGAAAGTCTCCGGCGAAGTTATCGGCTTCGAGAACATTGAACTCATTTCAGATCGTCCTATCGATGTGTGGCTTGATGAGTTCCGCCAATTGAAGCAGCAGTATCCGAATCACATCCTGATCGCTTCCATCATGGAAGAGTACGAGAAGAGTCGCTGGCAGGAGCTGACGAAGCTCGTTCAGGACACAGGCGTAGATGCTCTGGAACTTAACTTCTCATGTCCTCACGGAATGACCGAGCGCAAGATGGGATCAGAAATGGGTGAACATCCTGATCTCTGTGAAGAGGTTACAAGTTGGGTGACTGAAGTCTCCCGGATTCCAGTTTGGGCCAAGATGACGCCTAACATCACCAACATTAAGGAGCCTTCACACGCAGCTGTGCGTGGCGGCGCCGTTGGGGTTTCCGCGATTAATACGATCCTGTCGGTGATCGGAGTCGATCTCAACACGCTCCGACCGATGCCGACAGTCGAAGGGCACAGTGTGCCAGGCGGTTATTCATCGCAGGCCGTGAAGCCGATTGCTTTGCGTATGGTGAGCCAGCTCGCTCTGAGTTTGCCGAAGGAAGTTTCGATCAGCGGCATTGGTGGTATCGAGTCATCACATGATGCGCTCGAGTTCATGTTGCTGGGCTCTTCCACTGTGCAACTCTGCACGGGTGTGATGCTACATGGCGTGAAGATGATCGACGAACTGCGCGGTGGTCTGGAGAAGTTCATGGTCGATAAGGGCTTCGCGACCGTTTCCGAAATTGTCGGCAAGAGCCTCGGCTACTTCTCGACTCACATGGATCTGGTGCAGAAGATGAAGGCCGCCAAACGGAACAAGGCAGGTGAGGCGAGCCGCGACAATGAATGGGGCCAAAAGGACATCACCGAAAAAACAGCAGAGCTCACCTCAAACTAACGAATAGCTTGATTGGAGCGACCATTAGCGCACAGCCCAATTACAACTTTCCTCCGGTCAACTTGGGGTACGCGCCGACTCAGTTTCGGGCGCGAGTCGTCTCAGTACTGCTGGTGATCAGTGCCCTCCTCAGTTTTGCTTCAATATTCACGGAGGCGTCCGGGTTCGTTTGGCCGGGAGGCTTGCTGGGTGATGACTCACCCCACGATGCCTTGAAGCTTGTCTTAGCGCTACTCACGATCGGGTTCGGCCTAATCCAATTCGTCGTCTTTGTTGCCACCGTCGTATTTTTTCTGGTGTGGCTCTATCGCGCGCATGAGAACCTGATGGCTTTTGGAGTGAAGGGCAACAGCCTTGAGTATTCTTCCGGTTGGGCCGTCGGCAGCTTCTTTGTTCCCTTCGTTAGCCTCGTGGTTCCTTATCGCGCAATCAAGGAACTCTGGACCAAGAGTGTTCCTAACTCTGCCTCACTCTTTTCCCAGCTGAGTCCTCCGGGATTCTTTCCACTGTGGTGGGGAATGTGGCTGCTGTCGAACTTTGTAGACCAGCTTTACTTTCGACTGACCTGGCAGGACAAAATCTCGAGAGCAAGTGGTGCCCTGCTCGGGGTGATAGGTGGTGTGCTAGGCGTTGTTGCCGCCGTCCTCGCCATCATGGTAGTGCGAGAAATCGAACGGCAACAGACTGAAACCAGCAGACAAATTCCTGTAGCTTCTCCACATGCGCAACTGCCGGATCCGCCACTGTTTGATTCGCCTTCGACCGATGCTCGATAGATGTCACATTGCAGTTCATACTGCCTGTGTTTAGCCCCAAAGAAAAGTTAGTCATTCTCTGGAACCTGCTATAGAATGCGGCGCGCGATGCTACTGGAGAACGCTTTTCCCCCGATCACGCCCGTTCTGCGGGATCGCAAATTCACATTCGCTCTCGTGGGCGCAGCGACTCTTCAGATCGTCCTCGTCTCGCTCAATTTCCCGTCATGGCAGTGCCCTCTATTTCACAGCACCGGGATTCCCTGTCCGGGCTGCGGTCTAACGCGCGCAGTGATGTTGCTCATGCGCGGTGAGTTCCGGGAGGCAATGCACTTTCATGCTTTTGCTCCGTTCGTTGTAATCGCTATCGTCGCTTTAGTTTTCGCCGCTGTTATGCCGGAATCGCTAATCAAGTCCGTGATCGCGCGCACCGAACTTTGGGAACGTCGCACGGGTTTCACAACGATAATTTTTGCCGCTCTGATTCTCTACTGGCTGGCGCGCTTGCTGTTTGTTCCTGAGTTCGCTCAGCTAATCCAAGGGTAACCCGTTGGAACGTTCGACAACTCAACAACTGGAGGACAAATAGAATGGCTGGAGGATTAATTGGAATTGTTGGGCTACTTGTAGGCCTGGGCTGTTTGATCTGCTTCATTATCGTGCTGATCAAACTATTCCAGACTGAAGGCGCGCTGAAGGGAATTCTGGGTTTGATCTGCGGACTTTACACGTTCATCTGGGGCTGGATGAATGCTAACAAACTAAACCTGAAAACAATCATGATGGTGTGGACACTCTTACTGATCATATCGCTGATCCTGAATTTCGCTTTTGGAGTCTCGATGATTCCCTATGGCGGTTCAATGCCGACAAATACTCCCTGACGGGATGACGTGCAAAACTTGCGGCGGCTAATGGCTTAGTGTCATCTGCCGCCGCTTTTTTGCTTGGCTTAGTCACAAAATTCGGCAACGACAGGCGCGTGGTCCGATGGCCGCTCCCACGTGCGCGGTTCGACGTCGATCCAAGTGTTCACGCTGCGCGCCAGCAGAGGTTTCGTCAACCACATGTGATCGATTCGCAAACCCTTATTGCGCCGGAAAGCGCCCGCGCGATAGTCCCACCAGGAATAGTGTCCACCCTCTTCGTGGTGCATGCGAAAAGAATCCTCAAATCCCCACTGCTTTACTTTCATCAACGCCGTTCGTTCCCCGGCACTGCACATGATGCGCTCTTGCCAGAGTTTTGGATTGTGAATATCGCGATCTTCCGGCGCGACGTTGAAATCGCCACAAAGCAGAACCGGTGTTGAAGGATCGTAGTGCTCATCAAGGAAGAAACGTAGGCGCTTCATCCAATCGAGCTTGAAGAGATACTTTTCGGAACCGACTGCCTGACCATTCGGAATATAAACGTTAACAATGTTGATGCCGACAAGATTCGCCGCAAGGAGCCGAGCCTGAGAGACCTCTTCATTGCCGGGGTAACCGCGTTGCGAGGTGTCGCAGGCCGCGCGTGAGAGGATAGCCACACCGTTATACGACTGCTGACCAAACATCACGCTGTGGTAGCCGATCTCGCTCAGTTCCGCGATCGGAAACTTGTCATCGGTACACTTTGTCTCCTGCAAACAAATCACATCCGGCTGGACCGCGCTGAGCCAACGGACCACGTGCGGCAAACGAGCAAGAATGGAGTTCACGTTCCAGGTGGCGAGTTTCATAAAGGATTGGTACTTGAATCTTGGTGCTTTGATTTTGGTTTTGGGTCTTTGGTCTTTGGTCTTTGGTCTGCGATCGGAGGGACACGAACTCGGAACTCGGAACTCGGAACTATAGCGATGCGATCAGTCCAGTAAGCAACGCGCCGCGGTTCGGGATGGCATTAGCAATGATATGTTCATGCGTTGCATGCGCCCCGTCACCGTCGACGCCCAGGCCGTCGAGTACGGGAATGCCTATCGACGCGAGGAAGTTACCGTCCGAGGCGCCACCAACCGAGGTCTCTCCGAGCTCAAAATCTAAAGACCTCGCGATACTCCTCGCCAATTCATAAAGCTCCGCGACCTGCGGCGTGCGTTCCAATGGCGGACGATTTATTCCGCCACTAACGTTGACCTCTACTCGGCTGTCAAAGGGAACGCTATGCAATAACGACTCGGACACAGCGCGCGACTCCTGCTCCGTGGCAAACCGGACATCGATCTCGGCGGAGGCATCAGCAGCCACCACGTTCGCACGTGTGCCGCCACGTACCACGCCTACATTCACGGTGATTCCGTTTCCCGCGTTGTTCAGCGCGTGCAATCGCTCAATCTGTTTCGCGAGCTCCAGAATCGCACTCGCTCCTTTCTCCGGTTCCAGGCCTGCATGGGCGGCGCGACCCGTGACTTCCATGGTGAACATCCCGGTTCCTTTGCGACCCGTCTTCACTCGGCCCCCGGCTGATGGCTCAAGCACAAGCGCGAATCGAACGTCTTCGTTAGCGACTAGTTTTTCGAGCAGCGGCCAGCCAGACGCGCTGCCGACTTCTTCGTCGCAAGTCAACGCGATGATCACTTGTTTGGAAGGGACGATTTGGATTTGTTCGCAAACGCGCAAAGCTTCAATTGCCAAGGCGCAGTTAGCCTTCATGTCGAAGACGCCGGGACCGTAAAAGCGCTCGCCGTCGTCTCGCCAGGGACGTTCAGCCAGTGAACCACGAGGATGTACGCTGTCTGTGTGGCCGACGAGCAGCACGCTTCCCGCGCCCTGCTGCTGGGCAAACGCTTTGATGACGATGTGTTCACCGAAACCGGGAACAGAAACACGTTCAACTGACGACACGCACCGAAGTTCACCTGCTGCACGCGCAATCAGATCTACGACTGCACGGCTTCCCGCTTCATCACCTGACGGTGATTCGGCTTCAACGAGTGAGCGAATCAACGCGATAGTGCCCAGCAGACCTTCACGAAGACACTCTTTGATTTGTTGCGCGAGAGATTGGGAAATGGCTGAGGGCATGCTTGTGACGTTTGCTAGCTACATCTGGACTTAGGGTTCGATCGTCTGCTTGCGTACTGTGAGCGATTCAATGCGGCGGAGATTTACTTCATACCCCAAGCCGGGTCCGTCCGGGGCTGCAATGGTTCCTTGCGGCGTCACGGTCACCGCCGGATCAATGATGTCTTCTGTCCAGTACCGAGCACTAGCTGAGACGTCGCCGGGAAGCGTGAAACCCGGAAGTGTGGCCATCGCGATGTTATGCGCACGACCAATCCCTGATTCCAGCATGCCGCCGCACCAAACCGGAATATTGTTCTCACGACAGACCTGCGCGACGCGTTTCGCTTCGGCGTGACCGCCGACTCTCCCCAGTTTCACATTAATGATCTTCCCGGAACCGAGGGTAATCGCGTGTTGCGCATCGGCGCAGGAACGGATCGACTCGTCCAAACAGATTGGAGTCCGGATCTGCTTCTGCAGCTCTGCATGATCGAAGATATCATCGTAAGCCAGGGGCTGCTCGAGCATCATCAGGTTGAATTGATCCAGCTCGCGAAAGAGCGGCACATCCGCGAGCGTGTATGCCGAGTTGGCGTCTCCCATCAAGCGAATATTAGGAAAGCGCCGGCGCACCTGCTCGATGATATTCACGTCCCAGCCGGGTTTGATCTTGATCTTGATGCGCTGATAGCCGGCGGCCAATTCGTGCTCGATTTTGCTCAACAACGCCTCGGCAGTGTTTTGAATACCGATCGAAACGCCACAAGCGATCTCAGTCTGAGTGCCTCCCAGGTGTTTCCACAGAGGCAGTCCGACACGCCGGGCTTCAAGATCCCAGCAGGCCGTTTCAATCGCTGCTTTGGCCATACGATGACCGCGCACCGGCGCCATCAGAGCGGCGGCGCGCGCCGCATCAGTGAAATCCTTTCCCACGACCATCGGACCAAGGAACTCAGCGAGAGTAGACCACGCGCTGTCGGTCCATTCTTCACTATAGAACGGTCCTTCGCCGACTGTGCATTCGCCCCAGCCTTCAGCGCCGTCTTTGTCTCTTAAGAGAGCGAGCAGGATGCGTCGCTCAGTAGTTCGACCGAAACTTGTTTCGAAGAAGTGGATGAGCGGGAGGCGAATCTCGCGCAGCTCAATTGATGAGATCTTCAATGGGAATGCTCCGTCTCTGAAAAGCGATGCAGAGCATTATGCCCGTGACGTCCCGGTTTGTCAGCCAGGACGATAGAAGGAGTTGATTGGCGAACGCGCTATGGAGTTGCACCGGAGTTACTCAGTGGAGACGAGGGGCTGGTTGTTCAGTGCCGCGTGCATTGTATGCCAGGCGAGCGTGGCGCATTTTACACGCACTGGGAATTCCCGCACTCCGGCAAAGATCTTGAGGTTGCCGAGCTTGTTCGGAGCGATCTCCGCATCCAGATCTCCGGTAACCATGCCATGAAATTCCTGAAAGAGTTGTTCGACCTCCGGCTTGGTCTTTCCCTTTACCGCTTGCGTCATCATGCTGGCGGCAGCTTTAGAGATGGCACAACCCGAACCTTCAAAACTCACTTCTTTGACTGCCTCGTCTTCAAGAGTGAGATAGACAGTCAGCTGATCGCCGCAGAGAGGATTGAACCCTTCGGCGCTGTGATTGGGATGATCAAGCTTGCGAAAGTTTCGTGGCTTCTTGTTGTGGTCGAGGATGACCTGTTGGTATAGCTCGCTTAGTTCAGACATGTGGGATTTGCGACTTTCAATTTACCGATTGCCTCTTTACGAGAAGATCTCGATCACCTTTTCAATTGTGCGCGCCAGCACATCGACCTCTGCTTTTGTATTGTAGAAGGCGAAGGACGCGCGAGCAGTTGCGGGAATATTGAAGCGCTGCATTACGGGTTGTGCGCAGTGATGACCCGCGCGAACGGCGATTCCTTCCTGATCCAGAATCGTGCCGATGTCGTGTGGGTGTATCTCATCAATCACAAACGAGAGCACGCTCGCCTTTTCTTTCGCGGTGCCGATGATCCGCACTCCTTCAATTGCCGAGAGCTGCTCTGTGGCATAACGCAATAGTTCGTGCTCGTGCGCCGCCGCCTGTTCGCGGCCGATGCTGTTCAGGTAATCAATCGCCGCTCCCAGACCAATCTGGGAAGCGATCGCGGGAGTGCCGGCTTCAAACTTGTTCGGCAGGTCAGCATAAGTCGTCTTCTCAAAAGTGACGCTCCTAATCATGTCGCCGCCGCCCTGGAATGGATTCATCTTCTCAAGCAATGCCGCCTTGCCGTACACGACGCCGCTGCCGGTGGGCGCAAACATCTTATGACCTGAAAACGCATAGAAGTCGCAGTCGAGATCCTGAACGTCGATTGGCATGTGGGGCGCGCTCTGCGCTCCGTCAATCAGAACAGGTACGCCGTACTTGTGGGCCTGAGCGATCATTTCTTTGATGGGATTGACTGTGCCAAGCGCGTTGGACATGTGCGTGACTGCCACCAACTTCGTGCGCTCGTTCAGTAACGCGTGATAGTCATCCTGGAGCAACTCACCGGCATCATTCATCGGAATGACACGCAGTCGCGCACCCTTCTCTTCGCAAAGCATCTGCCAGGGGACGATATTCGCGTGATGCTCAAGCGCCGAGATAATAATTTCGTCGCCAGCACCAATAAACTTGCGGCCATACCCGTGCATGACCAGATTGATACCTTCAGTTGCCCCGCGAACAAAGATGCACTCTTTTGACTCCCGAGCGTTGATGAAGCGCTTCACGGTTTCGCGCGCGCCTTCATACGCCGTCGTTGCTCTTTGACTGAGGTAGTGCACGCCTCGATGAATGTTCGAATGCTCCTGCTCGAGATACATGCTACCGCGTTCGATCACCACCTGAGGTACTTGTGAAGAGGCAGCGTTGTCGAGGTAGATCAGTGGCTTCCCGTTGACCGTTTGGCGCAACACAGGAAAATCCAGTCGGATGCGCGCGACATCCCAACCGCTACTGGCGTGCGTCGTTTCTTCTTTCAGTTGTGAGACTTCAACCGCTGCCATAGCACCTCTACGCTTCCAGGCGTGCGTTCAGACGATGCAAAACCGCTTCATCCAGCTGAGCTCGAATCGAGTCGACCTTGATCTTGCCAATCACTTCTTCAGCGAAGCCATAAGTCAGGAGGTTCCTCGCCAGCTCTGTATGAATGCCTCGAGCTTCCAGATAGAACAACTCATCTTCGTCGATCTGCCCGACTGCCGCTCCATGCGCACACTTCACGTCATCGGCAAGAATCTCGAGTTGAGGCTTTGTATCGACGCGAGCCTCGCTTGAGAGCAGCAGGTTCTTGTTCGTCTGCATCGCGTCGGTTTTTTGCGCACCATGCCTCACAAAAATCTTGCCATTGAACACTGCGCGCGATTTTCCATCCAGAATTCCCTTGTAGAGTTGATGACTGGTGCAGTGTGGCTGCTGATGATCGATGACGGAATGTGTGTCAGTGTGCTGTCCGGTGTTAATGAGATAAAGACCGTCGACCCAGCACTCCGCACCTTCGTGGCCCATGTTGACGCCGATGTCATGCCGGGAAAGCGCCGCCCCAAAGTTTATGGTCGTTGTGTCGTACTGACTGTTGGGACCGAGATCCGCGTGCGTCGCAGCAATGTGAAATGCGTCCGGACTCTCGCGCTGAATTTTGTAGTGCTCCAAACGCGCGCCTTCTTTCAGGACAACCTCGACGACAGAGTCCGTGAAGTAGACACCGCCGTTTGCACTCACGTAGCTCTCGATGATCGTAGCGCTGCTATTTTCGCCTGCAACAATTAACACCCGCGGAAAATTCGCGGTCTCAACTTTCTCTGAGTCAGAAATGAACAGGAGCTGAAGCGGTGTTTCAACTTCAACGCCTCTGGGAATCAGCACAAAGGCACCCGAAGAAATCATCGCGGTATTCAAAGCCGTGAATCCGCTGACGTTGTAATCAGCGCGCCTGGCCAGATGCTCGCGAATCAGATCGTGATACTTCTCCTCTGTTAATGCATGAGCGAGATCAATAGCCACCACATTCGCGGGGAGTGCGGATACAGAACTCAAGTCTTCACGCAACAGACCGTTTACAAAGACAAGCTGACTCTTCTCGGCTTCTTGATACCCAAGGCGAGCTACATCTGTTGCACTCAACGTGCTGCTGGGGCTTTCCGCCGTCGCTGGTCTTAGATCAAGTTTGGTTAGAGGGGCGACGTTGGTGTACTTCCACTCTTCCTCTTTGACTGTGGGGAACCCCAACTGCTCAAACTGATCTATTGCGCTCTCGCGCAGACGGGTCAGCCAGGCTGGCTGGTTACCTCCAGCGGTCTGCGCCTGGAGCAAATGAAATGCCTCGTGATACACGCTGCTCTGTTTGATTGCTGAACTTGTCATTGCCATTAACCTACCGGCGTGGCGCTCACGCCATTGCTGGTTGGCGACGTGATCCAGTCGTAACCTTTTTCTTCCAACTCCAGCGCAAGCTCCTTGCCGCCCTCGCGGGCGATGCGGCCGTGGGCCAGCACGTGAACGTAGTCTGGAACGATGTAATTAAGCAGACGCTGATAGTGGGTGACGAGAATGACGGCGTTCTCCGAATTGTGCAGGTAGTTAACGCCGCCGGCTACGATTCTCAAGGCATCGATATCCAAACCCGAGTCGGTTTCATCAAGAATCGCAAGTCTCGGTTCGAGCACTGCCATTTGCAGAATCTCGTTGCGCTTCTTCTCACCGCCGGAGAAACCTTCATTCACCGAACGGGTCATGAAGCTGGAGTCCATCTCAACTATCTTCGCTCGTTCTTTGAGTAGATCCTTGAACTCCAATGGATCGAGTTCTTCTTCTCCAAGGTGTTTACGCTTCTCGTTGTAAGCCAGTCGGAGAAACTGCGCGTTAGAGACACCTGGCACTTCGATGGGGTATTGAAACGCCATGAACACGCCTTCGCGGGCCCGCTCATCGGTGGCCAGTGCCAGCAGGTTCTTGCCCTCGTAGAGCACTTCACCCTGCGTCACTTCGTAGGCGGGATGCCCTGCCAAAACTTTGGCGAGCGTAGATTTGCCCGAGCCGTTCGGGCCCATGATGGCGTGAATCTCGCCCTTCTTAATCGTGAGGTTGATGCCTTTCAGGATCGGATTGCCATCAACGCTTGCATGTAAATTGCGAATCTCTAACACGTATTAATGCTCCTTAAAATGCGAAAGGCGATCGGTAACCAGGACAAGTAGAAAACAGAGATTACGTATTACGCTACTTGCTCGTGTCACCGATCACCTGTCGCCAAACTGATCTATCCAACACTGCCCTCGAGTTTCATCCCAAGTAGGCGTTGCGCTTCAACTGCAAACTCCATTGGCAACTGGAGAAACACATCCTTACAGAAGCCGTTAATAATCAGCGAGACTGCGTCTTCCTGCGAAATCCCGCGTTGCTGCAAGTAGAACAACTGTTCTTCGCTAATCTTCGAGGTTGAAGCCTCATGCTCCACCGCGGACGAGTTGTTCATTACTTCGATGTATGGAAACGTATTAGCTCCCGAGTCGGAACCAATGAGCATCGAGTCACACTGCGTATAGTTTCTGGAATTCTCCGCCTTGGGCATCACCTTAACCAGACCGCGATAACTGTTATTTGACTTGCCGGCTGCAATACCCTTCGAGATGATCGTCGAACGAGTATTCTTGCCGATGTGGATCATCTTCGTCCCGGTGTCTGCCTGCTGTGCGTGATTGGTCAGCGCCACTGAGTAGAATTCACCGATGGAGTTGTCACCGAGCAGGATGCATGACGGATACTTCCAGGTAATGGCCGAGCCGGTTTCGACTTGCGTCCAGGAGATCTTCGAATTACGTCCGGCACACTTGCCGCGTTTCGTGACGAAGTTATAAATCCCGCCACGTCCTTCTTCGTCGCCTGCGTACCAGTTCTGTACCGTTGAATACTTGATTTGCGCATCATCCAAAGCGACAAGCTCTACGACCGCTGCGTGCAGCTGATTCTTATCAAACTTAGGAGCGGTGCAGCCCTCGAGGTAAGAGACGTGCGAACCCTCCTCCGCAACGATCAGCGTTCTCTCGAACTGCCCTGACTCAGAATTGTTGATTCGGAAGTAGGTCGAAAGCTCCATCGGACAACGAACGCCTTTGGGAATGAAGCAGAACGAGCCATCGGAGAACACGGCGCTGTTCAGAGCCGCAAAGAAATTGTCGTTGGTGGGCACCACAGAGCCGAGATACTTCTGCACCAGGTCCGGGTATTCGCGAATGGCTTCACTAAACGAACAGAAGATAACGCCGTGCTTCTTCAGCTTCTCTTTGTAAGTCGTGGCGACAGAAACCGAATCGAAAACTGCATCGACGGCAACTCCGGCCAATTGCTTTTGCTCCTGCAAGGGAATGCCGAGCTTCTCAAAAGTCTTCAGCAATTCAGGATCTACTTCATCGAGACTTGCCTTCGTCGCCTTCTGCTTCGGCGCGCTGTAATAAATCATGTCCTGATAGTCGATGTCAGGATAACTAATGTTGGGCCAATCCTTCGGTTCCGTCATCGTCAGCCAATGGCGGTAAGCCTTCATGCGGAACTCAAGCATCCACTCCGGCTCATTCTTCTTCGCGGAGATGATACGAATCGTATCTTCCGACAACCCACGGGGGATCACATCAGATTCAATGTCGGTGACGAACCCGTATTTGTATTCCTGCGTGCCTAATATTCCTGCTGTACTCATTGATTAGTAGTTTGCCTTTGACGTAGTTTTTCCGAGCTGATCGTTCATGCTTGCAACTGATCTGAACCTGGCCTTGGCTTGTTCACTTGAATTTGATGCAAAGTCGCATCAACGTTCGCTTCCGTGCCGAGCAACTGCGACAACGTAATTGCAGAGAGTGCATTGTCGACTATCTGATGCAGCTCGACGATTACCGGCCGGATGCCACAATCGCCCGTGTGAACACATGCGTCCAACACTCCTGCGTAGCTCTTGCAATGAGAGTCCACACGCTCACCACCCAACACAGTGATGACCTCGTTCAGATGAATCTCAGCTGCGGGACGGGCAAGGTGATATCCGCCTTTGGTTCCCCGTTGGGAAAGCACCAGTCCGGCCTTGGTCAAAATCCACATCAGCTTGCCGGCGTTCGCCACCGAAATCCCCTCTAACTGCGCTATCTGCGCAAGAGTCAGGTAGTCACCGGCCGCGTCGGCACGAGCCAGTTGCAGCAGGCATCTCAGACCATATTCTTCTTGCGCTGATATCTTCATTGTTGAACTCCAATGCAGCTTAGCGAAACCTTACTTTAAAGTCAACAATAGGGCTCTGATCGATTCTCAACTTGGACTCAAGATGATAAGTCTAATTAAAAAGCGACTTAGAGGGTGAAGTTGAAGTCTATATAGCCAGCTACGCGGACAGATTTCCCGTCCACCTCGATGGCGCTAAAGACCCATCGACGTGCAGCGTTTTCTGCGGCAGCTTTTAGCAGACCGGGTCCTTCGGACCGCGAGATGTCGATGACTCTCCCGGTTTCGTCGAGCGTGACATAAACGCGAACCCGACCCTGAGCTGCAGCTGCCTTTGCCATTTGCGGGTATGACGGAAGCACTCTCTTAATAGCCCGAGCGTTGAGCGACCCAGTATCCAGAAGAGGTGGTTCAGTAGATTTTGCCCCGTTCGGTGACCCGCTGGGCGGGGCAGCTGGCTCCTTAGCAGGCCGATCGTTGCTGGGAACTGAAGGTTGGGGTTCGGCGGACGGTTCTGGCTTGGACACTTTTGGCGGGGCGGGATTCTGACGAACTGAAGGGGCTTGTAGTGAAGCGACGCTAGCTGGCGTGGCCGGTGTTTCCTGCTCGGTGCTTGTCAGATTCGGCATTCCGCCGAGCGATGCAACCTGAGTCTCCGAGGATGCAAGTCCGCGCCGCGCGCCGGCGTACTCTGCTTCCCATCTAGTGCGATCTTCGTCGTTCCGAGCTAAGGACAAACGAATTCCGAGCACGTCCTCCAGAAGGGCAAGCGACTCGTACGCGCGGGGTTCATCCCTGGCGATCTCCTTAGCTTGCGCAATCATGCGCTCAAGTAAGACTCGCAAACGGTCCAGATCACCAAGTGCCTCAGCCGGCAACCCGGCATCCGTCACGTTGATACCGAAACTGCGATAGCGCGCGATATGAGTGCGAGCCCCGTTTACCGCTTGGCCGGCTAAAGCAAAGTAGGTGCGGATGGAGGCGTCATTTTGTGTCGACCGTGCTCTAAAAGCTTCTTCCAGGAGCGCTCCCGCTCGAGCGTAATTCCCCTCTTCGAGGCAAATGCTCATCAGCATCACGGAAGTCACGTTGCGAACAACGTCATCATGAGTAGTCGTGCGTATGGATTCGAGCTCGTTTACGGCGGGTTCGAGTTGGTGCGCAGCCGCCAGCGCTCGCGCACGTTCGATCCGCATCTGCACGGCATCAGCTTTTTGCGATTCTGGAGTCGATTGGGCGGAGGCGGTGGCCCCAACAAGGAACGAAGCAAATCCCAGGACTAACAGGGAGAGGTGTGTTTGAAACTGGGGGTGACGATAAAAAATATTCTTTCCCCTTCACTATTACTTCTCCGAAAATGCAAAAAGCGAGCTTAAACAAGCTCGCTTCGGAATTACTAACTTTGACGCGCTATTATGGTTTGTTCTCACCTTTGAGGCAAGTGCTCAGGCCGCGACTCGAGTGTGGTAAAAACTGAGCAAGTTGTTCTTCTCACGAAATATTAACCAAGAAAGCAAAGGCGGCCAGTTAGAAGCTGAAATCCCTAACTGACCGCCGCAAACTCTCTGGCAAACGCTCTTATGGCAGCGCTTCGATATTGATAAAGAACCTGTAGCTGCCAGACTGGGCTACTCCCAGCCGGAACTCAACGTTCACAGCCGCGTTCGGCGCCAGCGGTTGAGCCACGGTAATAACCCCGACGACAAGCGATGAATTAAGGCCGCCGCCCAGAGGTTGAGAGATCGTCACCGGACTTCCCTGTTCAACCGTCAACCCCCTCACAATGATGGGGGGCCCACCCAATGATGGAGGGACGCTGCCGCCTGTTGAGTTTAGCGCGCGCAAATCAGCCTGACCCGCAGTTATTCCCCCAAGGGTCGTGAAGTCTACGATGCGAAAGCGCAGCCGCGTAACACTGACGCCGGTGACATTCGTAAATTTGCGCCGGATGGTAAGTGTGCCAAGTGGACCGTTAGTCACTGGGGTCAGGTCACGAACGCGATTAGGCGGTCCGGTCTGGCCACCTGGTGGGTCGATCAACGCGGTCTTTATCTGCGCGTTCCGCTGAATCGGACTCGAAGTGCTTTCAGGACCTGGCGCTCCAAGGATGGACTGAACACCTCCGTAGCTGGCGCCGTTCGTGGAGACAAACGAAAAGTCAGTGGCGTTATCGCCAGTGTCCTGCGGTTTTCCAGTAGTCATCTTCCGCACGAAACTGTAGTTGCCATTGTTTGCTCCCGGCGAAATCAGCCCCGGGCCTTCACGGTACAGGGCATTAGACTCACCGGTGAAGCCGACTGCGTCAATGAGGTGGGCGGCATCGAGGCTGGCCGCGTTCGCAGTCTTAAATATTGCGAACCCGCCATCGTCAGGGACATCCGCTCCGAGATCGAAGAACGTGTCGGCACTACTGTAGCTATACAGGTTGTACCCGTTCCCATTCCCAGCGAGGTAATGGCCGCCCGCCGGAATTGTGGTGCCGTTTGGTACCACAAACGAGGCGAGCTGCGCGGAGCCGTCTGCTCTTGATGCCCTTGCAAGCCAACCGGGGGAACCGTCTGTCACATTTACAGTGATGCCCTGATTGGTGTTGTTGACGAGCTCTACGAATTCATCGATAGCTCCAAACGCCTGCCCGCGGAAACGAAACTCACTAATCAAAATATCGCCCGGGTTTGGCGACAGCGTGCGAACAAAGTTAACGATGAAATTTCCGCTAAAGGCTCGGCCGCCGCCTCCGAAAGTTCGGCTATTCGGATAGAACTCGAAGCCTGGTTGAGTGGCAGTCACCGTATAGCTTCCGCCAGCTGTAAGACCGCCGAAAAGATAGTCTCCAGTCCCATCAGTCGATACCACTGATGATGAATTGCCGCTCAAGGTCACAACAGCACCGGCAATCGGATTGCCGTCGGGGTCCGTCACTCGGCCGCCGATAAAGCGCGAGGTGGCACTCGTACCAGTAAACACGAGCACAAGACCGTTGCGCAGAGCGTTACTTCCAAAGCACTCGAACTCGGTAAAAGTGGCGCCGTTTGCTTGCTGTACACCAACTGTTGCTTCGCGGCCGGCGCCGGGAACTGTGCCATAGACGATGTCGAAACGTGTCTGCCCTTCGTAAAGGCGCACTTCGAAATTAAGACTACCCGGTTGATTTCCAAGCAACGACGCTCGCCACTCAATGTTGAATATTCGATTCGGCGCCGAGCCTGTAGTTGAAGTGAAGATGTTTTCGTTAGCGCCGCCAATTGTCAGGTCGCCGTGATGGACCAGAATCACGTAGCTGAATGCAGCGATCGGAAGACAGGCCTCAAGCGGTAACGGTTGCTGATTGCTAGCAAACTGCAGGTTCCCGTTGCTACTGACGTTGACCGACGTGAACGTGGTGTCGTAGAGCGTGTATGCGAAGGGTAAAGTAACCGGTGCGATGCAATCGTCACCGGGAGATCCTGACCCGCAGTTGTAACCGGTAACAAGCGAAGTGCCCGGATCAACTGCGCCCGTAGTCTGCGCGACCACATAATTTGCTGCAGTCGCAGCAACACCCAACGGTTCTATGAACTTGTTGCGCACCCCTTTCATCGGCGTTTCGCTCTTTGGCGACTTAAACTGGGCGCTAAGTGGAACGGCGATTATCAAATTCAAAACGAGCGCGGTGAGTACGGCGAAGGAAAATTGCAGGGCTGAACGCATCCATATCTCCTGAAACTAAGTGTTGAGACGGTAACCGGAATGTTCGGGCAGTTTGGAATTACAAACAGGTGTTTGCCGGGGGTGAGCAAAAGATAACAGACGTCTGTGACAGCGTCAAAGCTAAAGCGCGAGGGCGGGAGAAGCACTGCTTCGCCCGCCCTCGGAATTAGGTCGAGTCCTACTTCGCTATTGCGGTGGGACCGTCACTGCCTCTACGTTCACCAGTATGCGGTAGCTTCCACCCGTCTGAACACCGAGGTTGAACTCAACAACTGTGCTCGCGCCAACTGCTAGCGGCGCCGTCGTAGTGATGACGCCTTCGGCCAGGCTCGAGTTAAGACCGCCACCTGACGCCTGCGTGGGCGGTGTTTGCAAAGTCAACGCCTGAGAAGTCACGGTGGTGGTGTCGGTAAGAGTGATGGTTTGTAATGGCGAATTCAGCACACGCAAATCAGCCTGACCTGCGGGTACCGTGCCTCCTGTCAGCGTGGTGATGTCGACGACCCTGTATCGCAACGCTACCACTACCAACCCAGTTGTATTAGTGAATCTGCGCCGGATCTTCAGCGTGCCTAAAGCGCCATTCGTGACAGCCGTCAAGTCACGAACACGATTAGGAGCTGTACTCGCATTTTGCATCACGTCGATAAGTGACGCCTTCATGTTCGCATTATGCTGAATCGGCGCGGAGGTTGTTGTGTAGGCAGTCGCCGTCGGACCGCGTTCAGGACCAGGCGCCCCCAACACCGCAGCAACGCCGTTCAGAGTGGCCCCCGTCGTATCAACGAGCGCGAAGTCGTTGGCGTTATTGCCCGTGTCCTGCGGCGTTCCGCCGGTCATCTTGCGCACGAAACTGAACTGCGAGGCGGTTGTGATGCCGGTCGCGGGCGCGAGACCCGTGCCCTCTTTATAGTCGGGGTTCGTGACCGAACTGAAGCCGACCGAATCGAGCCGGTTGGCGCTGAGCGCGTTGGCCGTCGAGAAGACAGCGAGACCGACAGCATCCGGCAGGAAGCCGGTGGTGGCCACGGCCGGGTTGAGCGTGATGTTGCCCGCGCCGCTGGGGGTGATGCCCGTGCCGGTAGGGTACGCGGCCAGACTATAAGTATTGCCTGCCGGACTGGGCGTAGTCGGCTGCGTTGTGATCAGGAAGTGTCCGCGCGGCGGCAGGGCGAGCGGCCCGGCGGTTGAGAGCGTTTGCGGCAAGACGAGGAATGTCGTCTCGGTCGCGCCTTGTGCAGCGCCGAAGCGCCAGCCCGCGCCGGTGGGCAGCGTCGGGTCTGCGCCGGGGATGGCGTCAATGATCGTGATGTTCGAGTCGGTGTTGTTGTAAATCTCGATGAACTCGTCGGCGGAGCCGTCCGAAGTCGGCGGCGCAGTGCCGACGCCGCGTGCGCGGAACTCGCTGACGAGAATCTGCCCTGCGGTCGGCGCAGGCGGGCGCACGTCGAACGTGATCGTCCAGCCGCCGCTGAGGCTGCCGCCATCAAGATTCGCGTCGTCTATGATGTAGAGACTCCACGTGCCGTTCGGATTGTCGCCGTTGAACTGCGACATCGTATAGATGTAAGGGCTGGCGGGTGCGGGCGCGGGGAACACGTCGGTCGTGCCGGAGTTCGCCGGGCGATAACTGCCCGCGATGAACGGTTGGCCGGTGTTGCCGGTGACGGTCGAAGGCACGGGCGTATTCGCGTAGTCGTCGAGCGTCACGTTAATGCCCGCCACGCCGGGCGCGCCCGCGCCGAAGTCGGACATGATGACCACCTTGCGCCCCGACGGCGAGACGAGCAGCATGTCAATGTCGCCAGGGAAAGTGTGGCTCAGTCCGTTGAGCGTCACCGATACGCGCTGCACCACGCCGACCTCGCCCGCGACCGTGATGGGCGAAGGATAGAGCGAAGCCGCCTGACCCGACGCCGGACAGGGACTCGGACAATCTGTAATCGTAATTGGTGTTGAGTTCGTGAAAGACGCCAGTATGCCGATTTTTGTTGCGGGCGTTTTAGCAATGACCGCCGCTTTCTTTTTACTTACCTGCGCGTTTACCTGAGGAATCGGTTCGTCCGATACGGCGCTATCCTTGGATCCTGCTGTGGGGCCCTGATCGACAGTCACCAGAGGCTCGTTCTTTGGCGCTGCGGAATGCGAACTTTTTTGAGCGAAACCGCTCAGCGGGATAACCAACATTGTGCCGAGCACCATAAGAACGGTAAGAAAATTTCTTCGACCGGGGTTCTTCATAGATCTCTCCTTGAAGGGGCTAATTCGGTTTGGTTGTGTCTTTCTTAAACTTTCGGGTTGGAACTTCAAACGGAAAGCTACTCCTGGCAATCAAGTCCGTCAAGCTTCTCCCCCGAGGTTCTTCGATCTAATTCTTGGAGGGCTCAGTCGTAGCAAGACTCTTTGCAATGCGCTGACGAAAGACGCGAGCACTCGCCTTGATCGCGGCTTCATCGAGTGTCAACAGTTTGCGCTCCTGCATTACGACGCGGCCGTTAATGATCACGGTAAGGACGTCGGACGCCTTGGTCGCATAAACCAGATCAGAATAAATATTGTAGGAAGGGATCTGGTTCAAAGAGTCTGCCTCCACGATCACGAGATCAGCGCGTTTTCCGACCTCCAGCGATCCGATTTCCTTTTCCATGTGCAGAGCCTGTGCTCCGCGAATCGTCGCGAGTTCAAAAGCCTGCAGCGCCGAAATCACTTTCGGATCTCCGCTGAAAACTTTATGCAACTTCGCAGCTGAGTCCATTTCTTCCCACATACTGAGATCGTTGTTAGAAGCAGCGCCATCGGTACCGAGCCCAACGCGCAAGCCCTCCTTCAGCATCTGCGGCAGTGGGGCAACGCCGGCGGCCAGTTTCATGTTCGACTGCGGGTTGTGCACCACACCGACACCAAGTTGCTTCAGAATGCCGAGCTCCTCAGTTGTTGGCCAGACGACATGAGCGGCAATCACACGATTGCTGAGAAAGCCGATGCGGGAAAGGTAATCGACTGGGCTGGCTTTCCTGTCGCGCAGACTATCGTCAACTTCTCTCTTGGTCTCAGAAATGTGAGTAACGATGGGAGCGCCTGTCCGATCGGAGAATGCACGCACCGCTTTTAGGTGTCCCTCGGAAACCGTGTAAGGCGCGTGAGGCGCAATTGCCGGCACGATCAACTCATGGCCCTGCCACTTCTTCACGAAGCTCTCCACATAAGCCATGGCCTCAGCGTTGGTCTTATTGTCCGCGACCGGAAAGTCGATCACCGTCTCGCCGAGTACACCCCGCACGCCTGCCTTAGCGGTCTCATCAGCAATCGCGCTTTCGAAGTAATACATGTCGCAGTAGGTCGTCGTTCCACCGCGGATCATCTCGGCCAGACCAAGGCGAGTTCCGACTCGCACAAACTCTTCAGTTACGTTCTTCGCCTCGGCAGGAAAGATGTACTTAGTGAGCCACTCCTGCAGATCGAGGTCATCAGCGAGTCCGCGAAACAGCACCATCGGAATATGCGTGTGCCCATTTATTAGGCCGGGGACCACAATGCGACCCGTTGCATTAACGGTCCGTTGCGCAGAGTAGGCCTTGCGCATCTCGGCGCTTGAACCCACAGCTACAATCCGACCACCCTTCACCGCGACACCTCCGTCTTCGACAACCTGACGACCCTCATTCATCGTCACGATTGTTCCGCCGAGGATGAGCAGATCAACGCGCTCCCCTCCGGCACCTCGGCGTTGGGCGGATGCGTCGCGAGCGTTGAGAGTTACAGTCATGGCAAAAACTGCGATAAGAAATACAAAACCTTTGGACATAGTGTGAGTTCCCTAACGAACAAGTGACAGCCTCAGCCCTCCGAGAGTTATAGCGATCGGAACAAATGGCGCAATCCCGAGTCGCATTTAGGCCCGCTCAAGATTTCTGCTTCGCGGCTTCCCTCAGAAAGCGGGCGTCGAAAGCGCGCGGTAGCAGATCTTTGATTGAAACTACTTCTGTTTCTCCTCGGAGGTTAGACAAAACGATTTCAGCATGTTTCGCGAACTCCCAGATGATCTGCCGGCACGTGCCACATGGCGGCGTGAGCGTCGCCGTATCCGCTACGACTGCGAGCTCAGTGAAATTCCGCTCGCCTTCCGAAAGCGCTTTCCAGATCGCCACTCGTTCCGCGCAAACCGTCAGGCCGTAGCTTGCACTTTCAACATTGCAGCCGACGTAGACCTTCCCGTTTTCGGCCCTCACCGCTGCGCCGACGAGGAAGTTCGAGAAAGGCGCCACTGATTGCAGGCGCGCCTGGGTTGCCGCTGCGATTAGCGGTTCAAAGTTGTGATCGGTCAATGTTGGCCTCCGACTGAAGACAAAGTACTGGCCAACCTCTCGCGAATCTTTCCGCTGAGCAAATCAATGCTCACAAGATTATGACCGCCCTCTGGAATGATAACGTCTGCCACTCGCTTTGAGGGCTCGACAAACTGCATGTGCATCGGCCGCACTGTGGCTAGATATTGTTCGATAACAGATTCCACCGTGCGCCCACGCTCGGCAACGTCTCTGCGGAGCCGGCGAATGAAGCGGATGTCGTCAGGTGTGTCCACAAACACCTTGATGTCCAATTGTTCAAGGAGACGAGGATCCGCGAAGATCAGAATGCCCTCAACGATCACGATCGGCTTCGGGTCGACGCGTCGCGTCTCGTGCAACCGCGAATGCGTGCGGAAGTCGTAAAGCGGCAGCTCAATCGCCTCCCCTGCTCGCAGCTTGCGAATGTGGTTTACGAGAAGATCGTTGTCCAGCGCGTCAGGATGATCGAAGTTCGCAACCTGGCGGTAGTCAAGAGGCAGGTCTTTGAGATTGCGGTAGTAAGAGTCCTGTTGAATGAAAACAACTTCACTCGCACTAACTGATTCCAGAATCCGGTTGGCGACTGTTGTCTTGCCCGAGCCCGTGCCCCCGGAAATACCAATTATCATACTCACAAAAACAACCGTCCTTGCGGAAACCCGATGGTTGAAATCAAGCCGACCGGTAAACCGAGTCTGATCTTAGCTGCGAAGCTTCGGAATCACGCCGCGCAGAAGCTGGGTAAACGTACTTCGCACCCGCCGCCCTGTATCCATCACTTCTGCGTGATTGATTGGAGCATCGCTAATGCCCGCAGCCATGTTGGTGATACACGAGATCCCTAAGACGTCGATACCCATGTGCCGGGCAACAATCGTTTCGGGCACGGTACTCATGCCCACTGCATCAGCACCGCACGCGCGGAGCATGTGGATCTCCGCAGGTGTTTCGTAGCTGGGTCCTGCAAGCGCTGCGTAAATGCCACGGCGGATCTCGACGCCTTGCTCTCGCGCAACCTCGATAACAGCCTCCTGCAGGTCGCGGGAGTAAGCCTCCGACAGATCGGGAAACCGCGGGCCAAAGCGCTCGTCATTGGGTCCCCGCAGAGGATTCACACCCATCAGATTCAAGTGATCGCTGATCACCATCAGCGCTCCCTGCTGCAGTTGTACATTGACACCGCCCGCCGCATTCGTAAGGACGAGTGTTTTGATTCCCAGTAGTTTGAAGGTACGAATTGGAAACGTGACTTCCTCTAATGAGTACCCTTCATAGAAGTGAACTCGTCCTTGCATAGCAAGAACCGGGATCTGGTCTACCTTGCCAATCACGAGGCGACCGGCATGACCCTCAGCAGTAGAGGACACGAACCCGGGAATCTCGGAGTAAGGTATCGCAACCGATTCGTCGAACTCATCGGCGAAAGCGCCGAGTCCGCTACCGAGAATTATCGCGACATGCGGCTGAAGACTTGTGCGAGCACGAATGGTCCGGGCCGCATGTTCGGCGCGAGCGTAGATATTTGAGACAGCGGATCCTTCTATCATTGTGAGTCTAACCTACCGTTCCTTTTCGTATGGGATGCCGAGCGCCTTGGGCGGTCGCGACGATCCGATGAATCCAGCCAGCACGATAATCGTGAGCACGTAGGGCACCATCTGAATGAATTGTATGGGAATGTCCTCGCCCGAAGGCAGCTTCACTACGCCCTGCATTTGAATTGTGATTGCTTCCGTAAAACCGAACAGCAGACAGGCAAGCATCGTCTGCACCGGCCGCCACTTGCCGAAGATGAGCGCCGCGAGGGCGATGAATCCACGTCCCGATGTCATGTTCCGTGTGAACAGAGAAGACTGGCCAATTGAAAGATATGCGCCTCCGAGCCCGGCCAGGACTCCCGACAGCAGCACTCCCGCGTACCGCATTCGCGCTACGCGGACACCCGCGGCATCAGCCGCTTCGGGATTCTCTCCAACTGATCTCAAGCGCAGTCCGAACGGGGTTTTGTAGAGAACGTACCAGCTAATCGCAACGAGCGCGAAGGCGATCACGATCGGCAGACGTGGAATCAGGTGTTCCCTGGGAATCTGCGGAGTTGAGCCGGACGAAAGAAACAAGGCGCCACTCAAGAGCGGTGGCACGCCAATCATCAAAATATTGATGGCCGTTCCCGTAACTACCTGATCCGCGCGATAGCGAATGCAGGCGATAGCGTGAATTGTGGCGATCAGAAGTCCGGCTGCCATTCCCGCCATCAGACCAATTAACGAGTACCCGACTGCCCAGGTGACAGCTGCCGCGGTGAATGCTCCCGCGAGCATCATCCCTTCGAGCGCGATGTTGATGACGCCCGAACGTTCCGAGAACATTCCACCCAGCGCCGCCAATATAAGAGGAGTCGACAGGCGGATGGTGGACCAGATTAACGCTATCGTGAAGATCTCATTCATTGCCTTGTTCCTTCACACTTTCGAGCGCCTCAGTAAGCCAAACTTTTCAAAGGGACCGCGGAAGAAAGCCTCAGCTGCGACAAACAGAATGATAATCGCCTGAATCACGAGCACGATGTCCTTAGTAACATGTTGGGTAAACGCATCAACCGGGATTCCACCCCGCTGCAGCATTGCGAACAACAAAGCGGCCAGAACTACACCCGCCGGATGGTTCCGTCCCAACAGCGCCACCGCAATTCCGGTGAAACCATAATTGTCTGAGAACCCATCGTAGTATCGATAGCGATTTCCGAGAACTTCATTGATTCCGACCATTCCGGCAAGCGAACCTGAGATCGTCATGGCCACGATGATCTGTTTGCGAATCGAGATCCCGCCGTATTCGGCAGCGGAAGGATTCGCTCCAGTCGCGCGCAACTCATAGCCCCACTTCGTGCGCCAGAGAAAGAGATAGACCAGGACGCAACAAAGCAGGGCGAGAATAAAAGCGAGGTTCAAGGGGATTCGCTGCGGCAGTCCCGGAACAAATCTGCCTAGGCGCGCGAGGTGTGCGCCCCAACCAATCGGCGCGGTCTGCATGATCGGATCGCCCGGCAACTTGTAATGATACTGAGTGAAGTAACTGATCAATGCCACCGCGATGAAGTTCAGCATGATCGTATTAATCACTTCGTGCGAGCCGAAACGCGCTTTTAATATTCCCGGTATTGAGCCCCAGAACCCGCCTGCGACAATCGCGGCGAGGAAACACATCGGAATTAACAGCCATGGAGTCAGATGAGCGAAGGTGATGCCGACCCAGGCTGTTGCAAACGCGCCCATGTAGAGCTGGCCCTCAGCTCCGATATTCAGCAGGCCGCAACGAAACGCGACGAGGACGGCAAGGCCGGTGAAGATCAAAGGCGTCGCATAGAAGAGTGTGTAACCAATGCCGTCCGGCCACGACAACGCGGCGCCGAAGAGCAGTTTGTAGGTTTCAATAGGACTGTCGCCGATGATGAAAACAAGAATGCCACCGACAAAGAACGCCGCGATGACAGCGATCAGAGGGAAAAGGAGTTCGCGTAAGAGTTTCATCTTCAAAAAAGCGAGCTTTGGTCTTGGGACTTTGTTCTTCGATTTTTTGCTCGTAATGAGTAGTCAACTAAGAGCAACTAGCTCAGAACCCAAAGGCCCAGGACCAAAAACCAAAGACCGTTTTTAGTGTCCGCGTGTCATCAACAACCCGATCTCTTCAATCGTGGCGACCCTTGGATCCACTTCTCCAACCACCCGCCCCTCGTGAATGATCAGCAAACGGTCAGAAAGAGACGTAACTTCTTCCAGCTCCGCTGATACCAGCAACACTGCACAACCGGAATCACGCAAAGCTACAAGCTTGCGATGGATGAATTCAATCGCGCCAATGTCGACACCGCGCGTCGGCTGAGATACCAAAAGGAGCTTGGGCTGCAGATCAAACTCTCTACCGATGATCAGCTTTTGTTGGTTGCCACCCGAAAGCGCGCGCGCCGGAAGATCGACATTCGTGGGCCGCACGTCAAAATTGTTGATGATCTCACTTGCTCTCCTGCGTATTGCCACATCATCAAGAAAGACACCGGCTAGTGAGACAACCGGTTTGCGGTAATGCACGCCGAGAATCGAATTCTCAGCCAGACTGAAATCTAACAGCAATCCCCGGCGGTGCCGATCTTCGGGGATGTGGGCGATGCCAAGTTCGCGCCGAACACGCGCGCTCTCGCGAGTAATGTCCCTGCCCTCCAGATGGATCTCTCCGGACAGGGTTCCGGAATCGATCAATCCTGCGAGCGCCTCAATCAATTCCGTTTGGCCGTTGCCTTCCACTCCAGCGATGCCGAGGATCTCGCCCTGCCGCACGTCAAAGGAAACGCCATTGACAGGTTTCGCTCCGCCCTTTTTAGAGACGGTAAGCCTGCGTACGCTGAGTTCCGTCGCTCCTACTTTCGCATCGGTCTTCTCAACGCGCAGCAGCACCTCACGGCCAACCATCAAGCGCGCTAACTCCGCGGCATTTGTTTCCTTCGTCTGTAAACGGCCGACGACTTTACCGTCGCGCATCACCGTTACCTCATCAGAAATCGCCAGGACTTCCGACAGCTTGTGTGTGATGATGATTACAGTCTTGCCTTGTTCGCGCATGCGACGCAGGATTTGAAAAAACTCTTCGACCTCCTGGGGCGTCAGGACAGCCGTCGGCTCATCCAGGATCAGCAACCGCGCGTGACGATAAAGGGCCTTGAGCAACTCAACACGCTGCTGTTGGCCCACCGATAGATTTTCGATCAGAGCGTTTGGATCGACGGCAAGTTTGAACTCTTCAGAGACTTTGCGAATCTCGGCAGCGGCGGTGGTTAGATCGAGGGCAACGGCGCTACCCGGTTCGGCGCCGAGCACGATGTTTTCGGCAACCGTCATGGTCTCAACGAGCATGAAGTGCTGGTGCACCATGCCGATGCCGAGGGCGATCGCGTCGTGCGGACTGTTGATCTGGCGCACCTGGCCAGCGACCAGAATTTCTCCGCTGTCGGGCGTATAGAAGCCGTAAGCGATGCGCATTGCGGTGGACTTGCCGGCGCCGTTCTCACCGACGATGGCGTGAATCGTCCCAGCCTCGACCTTAATGTTGACGTGGTCGTTCGCTAATACAGCACCGAAGCGTTTGGTAATGTTCCGTAGTTCGATCATTCGTTCGTGTCTGGGGACATTTAAGACTGGACGCTGCCTTTGGATCTTTGAGCTTTGTACTTGGTCCTTTGTATTTTGGTCTTTCCGGCTATTTCGGCGCGATCTATAGCGCGGCAGTCGGCACTCAACATTGGAGAGAGTTCGTCCATAACCGGCTTCAAATTTTCGACCTGCTGCTGGTTAACAAGCGACCGTCGCTCGACGAAGCCAGTGCTTCGTTTCATAACCAAAAACCTAAAGCCAAAACCCTATTTCAACATTGCGTCCGTAACTTTTATCTCGCCCTTAATAATTTTTTGGCGCGCTTCCTCTGCCTGTTGAATGGCTGACTGCGGGATCAGGGACGTGTTGTTGTCGTCCATCGCGTAACCCACGCCGTCCTTATCCAAACCGTAAACATGAAAGCCGGCCTGGAACTGCTGGTTCACCACATCCTGCACGATCTGATAGACAGCATTGTCGACGCGTTTCACCATGCTCGTGAGCACAAATCCCGGCTTCACCATGTTCTGGTTGGAATCGACACCGATCACGAAGTGAGTAGCCCGTCCGTCTTTCTTACCTTGCTGTTCGACTGCGTCGAAGGCACCCAGACCGGAGTTGCCTGCAGCAGTAAAAATCACATCAGCGCCTTTTCCGATTTGGGCAAGCGCGATCTCCTTTCCTTTCCCCGGATTGTTCCAGGCTCCATCCGTTACGCCCACGTAATTTTCAATGACGCGAATGTTTGGATTGACCGCTTTGGCTCCTTCTTCATAACCCGCCTCAAAGCGATGAATCAGACCAATGTCCATGCCGCCCAGGAAGCCAATCGTGCCCGTTTTGCTCGCGTTCGCGGCAAGCATGCCTACCAGATAAGAACCCTCATGCTCCTTGAAAACGAGGGAAGCGACATTCGGCAGATCGCTGACGCCATCGACGATTGCGAATCGAATGTTGGGATAATCCTTTGCAACCAGCTCCATGATCGGAGTTTGGGCAAAGCCAACGCCGATGATTAGGTCGTAGCCGCGTTCCGCGAATACACGCATTGCCGGCTCAATAGATGTGGGCGTGCCCGGCTCGATGTCTCGAAGCACGATGTCCAACTTGGGCTTGCCGCAGTCGGTTCCATCCGGCCACTTCCCTGATTCGGCGCACTTCACACCGGCCCAGGCCGCAGCATTAAAAGAGCGATCGTCTTTGCCGCCAATGTCAAAAACGATACCAACATGAATTTTCGACTTATCATCCGAAGCATAACTCTGGCGATTACAGCCAGAGCTCAACATCGCGAGGAGTGAGAGAGCCAGGAACACAGCTGTCAGGCGGTAAATCATTCGTTTATTACTTCCTTGATCAGTCTCGGACGTTCGCTGCGAAAGTCATCACTGATCTCGTATGCTGACTGGATGCGTTGCACCGCTTCGGCGGCTTTCGTTTCGTTTCCGCTGAGCACGAAGCCCAATGCATCGCCGGCACCAACCTGATCACCAAGCTTCGCCTCAGAGAGGAAGCCGACGGTCGGATCGATCCGATCCTCGATCCGGACACGTCCACCGCCCAGAGCAGCGATTGCGTGTCCGACCTCTGTAGTTTCGACGCGTGTAATGAAACCTGAACGAGGCGATTCTACCTTAAACGATTCACTCACCAAAGGAAGGAATTTATCGGGGTCATCACAGACACGAGTGTCGCCACCTTGGGCTTCTACGTTGCGTCGGAACCGTTCAAACGCCTCACCCGAATCCAATGCACGCTGCAACAGCGTGTGCGCGTCGGGGAGCGAATCCGCGACACGCGCGAGCACCAACATATGTGCAGCGAGCTCCAGCGACAAGTCCAACACCGGACGTGCGCCTTCCGATACTTCTCCGCGCAACAGCTCGATGCATTCCTTCACCTCGATCGAGTTACCGACCGCACGGCCCAACGGCTGATTCATATCAGTCAGCAGAGCCCGCGTGCGAATGCCGCACGAGTTCCCTGTCTTCACAAGTGCGCGCGCCAGAGCGTGGGCTCGATCTTCATCGCGCATAAAGGCGCCGGTGCCGACTTTGACGTCGATGACCATCGCGTCGAGTCCGGCAGCTCCCTTCTTGGAAATTATCGAGGCAACAATCAAGGGAATAGCCTCGACGGTAGCGGTGGCATCGCGCAACGCATACATCTTCTTGTCAGCCGGTGCGAGCTGAGCGGTCTGACCAGCCATGGCGTAACCCACTTGTTCCAACACCGACTGGAATTCCTGCGTCGAGAGATCAACTCGATACCCGGGAATAGATTCGAGTTTATCGAGGGTTCCGCCGGTGTGGCCAAGTCCGCGTCCGGAGATCATCGGCACACAGACATCACAAGCTGCGACGAGCGGAGCAATGATCAGCGAAGTCTTGTCACCAACTCCGCCCGTTGAATGTTTATCGACTTTCGGTTTGGGAATGCTGGAGAAGTCGAGCGTGATTCCTGATTGCAGCATCGCTTCGGTTAATGCCTGCTGCTCGGCTTCATTCATGCCGTTGAGATAGATTGCCATCAATAGCGCGCTGACCTGGTAGTCCGCAATCTCATCATGCGTCACGCCATGAATAAAAGACTTGATCTCTTCGCGGGAGAGTGGCTCGCGGTCGCGCTTCTTGCGAATGACGTCCTGTGGTCTCAAATCATTTTTCTCACTTCTTCCCTGAGATCACCGTTTCATCGCTCGTCATCAATACTGCCGCCTGTGCGCTGACTGCAAGCCCTTGGCCCACTGCGTCAAGGCCTTCCGCAGTCTTGGCTTTGACGCTGACGCAACCTAACTCGACATTCAGTACTTCGGCGAGGCTCTGCCGAATGGAGAGCATGTAGGGTCTCAGCTTTGGCTTTTCCAAAATTACGGTCGCGTCCAGATTAACAACGCGCAAACCGCGCCCCTTGGCCAGCCACATCACGCGCGAGAGCAACTGCAGGCTGTCGGCATCTTTCCATTGCGGATCGCGATCGGGAAAGTGAACGCCCAGATCGCCTTCGCAAAGGGCCCCCAGAATCGCATCGGCAACTGCGTGCGAGAGCGTGTCGGCATCGGAATGACCTTCAGCGCCCTGCTCCGAGTCAAGATGCACACCTCCCAGGATGAGCGGCCGGCCCTTAGTCAGCCGGTGTGTATCAGTGCCGATGCCGATGCGGAACATAAGATAAAGACGGCCTTCGGTTTTTGGTCTTGGGCCTTGGCGTTTCGGTCTTTGGGTCTTCGGTCTTTGGTCTTTGGGCATTCCAAAACGAAGACCAGCGACTTGGATCCAAAAATTCAATAATCATCGTTTGGTCGCTGTCATGGCCAGTAACGCTTCCCCAACTATTAAATCTTCCGGCGTCGTCAGCTTGATATTGCGCGGACTGCCTTCGACGATTGCTACCTTGATGCCGAGTCGTTCCATCAGCGAACTCTCATCTGATAGCTGCGGGTCCGCCTGGTCCACATTCTCAAAGCCGTCAGCCAGAAGTGCATAACGAAAGCACTGCGGCGTTAACGCGCGCCGCAGTTGCTCCCGCGGGAGAGTCCGCACCACGAAGTTATTTGCGACCTCTTTAACGGTGTCGATCTGTGCGGCAACCAGAATTGCAGCGCCATTATGCTCCGCCGCGTCAATCGTTTTAGAGAGTTCGTCCGCTGTGACAAAAGGACGAATGCCGTCGTGCACTGCCACGATCTTCGCTGTTACAGGATCAATCTCCCGAAAGCCACGAAACACTGACTCGGTCCGGGTCGCACCGCCGGCCACAGTCTTTCTCAGCTTTCGCAGATCATGCTTGTCCGCGAGAGAAGCGAAGCCAGCGACATCCTGTTCTGGCAACACAACGATGATTTCTTGAATGCTGTGACACTGCTCGAAGACTTTGAGCGTGTGGATGATGACTGGAGTGCCTGCAAGTTCCAAAAACTGCTTAGCTCGCTTGCCGCCCATCCGAGTGCCCTGCCCGGCGGCAGCAATGATTGCGACATTCA
>JBDTYQ010000027.1:0-39653 GCA_040005515.1 bacterium | reverse complement strand
AGTGATGAAAGTGATGAAAGTGATTCAGAACCCGACCCCGGCGCCGCTGACCAGAACGTCGAGATGACACCGGACATCGATGCGGGCTTTGCGGCTATTGCGCGGGATCGGATTGCGCGGGCGCCGCTTCGTTATTATGTGCGATTGCCGCTGAAGCGCGCGTCGAGTCTCTGGTTCGACACCCACTCCCAGTACTATCCCTTCGAAGGCGATCTCTTTCCTCTGGCAGATCTCGACCACGACGTCCATCAACACATCTGGTTGCCGCTCTTCGCGGGGCTTACGTGGCTCTGTACGTTATTGGGAATCGCGGGTGGCTGGGTTCTTTGGCGGTCGCGTCAGTTCGCAGCGCGTCGCTGGTTGCTCCTTGCGGCGCTGATGACACTGATGAGGCTGGCGTTCTTTTCTACTTTAGAGAACCCCGAACCCCGTTACGTCGTTGAGATTTTTCCCTTCCTCGCGATCCTTGGAGGAATCGCCCTCGCCAGAATCAGACTGCGAAGACAAATCGCGACTGTCCCGGCAGTCAGGGGATGATCATGCGCGTTTTCGCGGCCTCTATCTGGTAAGTTGAGATCAACTCCAAGGAGTTGACCGACACCCCACATCTCTCAAGAGTTCTACAGATCTCCTCAGATGCGCGTGAGTTCTTGGCTAGTTGAGAACTGGACGCGGCGACGGAGCAGGCGATGGAGTTTGTTCTGACGGCATCACGCGCACCGGATCCGGTTTATCAGGCGACGTGTGCAGGTGCACTGCCTTCCAGTCCGGGCCGACGCGCTTGAACACCATAGTCATCCGGCCCGAAGCAGTTTCCGGAGAGTCCTTGTAAGTCTGCGCTTGCGACCACATGCAGGTCACTACAGCGCCGTCGCGGCCCAGCATTGTGATCTGCAGATCCTTGACGTCCAACTTCACATCCTTCACATCAGGATAAGAGCTTTCGCGGTTCTTGCGCATTTGCTCCCAACCCCTCGTCACAGTTCCATTGTTATTGAACAGCAGGAGGCGTGGCGAATTCAGATACGTGCCGCTGACCGCTTTGACGTTCGCATGACGAATCCCATCGAGCAGCGCGTTGAAAGCATCGATAACCCCTGCAGAACCTGGTACCTCCGTCGCGGTGACTTTTGGTTTGGTCACAGCGGGTCGCGGTTTGGGAGTCGTAGTGGTTGGCGGCTGTGTATCGGTCGCCTTCTGCGGCGCCATCACAGGTGTAGGTGGGGGAACAGATTTATTTGTATTTGTGTTTGTCGCGCGGGGTCGTGCCGTAGTTGATGAGTTCGTATTCTGAGCCAGGGCTGCCGTCGCCGAAAGCGCGAAGATTAATGAAGCGATTAAGACCTTTGTAGACATAACAGTCCTCCACTATTTCAGAGTTGAGTCGTTAGTAGTGTTGAGTCGGGGTCAACAGCCAGGAAGTGAGTGCTAAACATCGCCGAGCGCGTCGGCTATAGCAAACCAGGGCACGCCGCTGCGCAGTCTTTCCACAGAACGATTCTGGCCCAATATCTCGAAGACTTCAAACATTGAAGGACCAACCGCCTGCCCTGTAAGCATTGTGCGCGAACCGTTGATCAGGAGCCCGGCTTTAACGCCCTGCTCGTCGGCAAACTGCCGCAACGCCGCTTCAGCGGATTCGGCCGAAAAAGTGTCGACCTGTTCCAGCTTCTCCGCAAAAGCCGGCAAGAGCTCTTTGAGACGCGGTTCTTTCTTCAGGTTCTTGTTGACAGCCGTAGGTTCAAAGTCGAAATCGTCTGAAAAATACGCGCGACCCTGTTCCGAAAAATCCTTCAGTGTGTGAAAGCGTTGGCGGATCAGAGCGACAGCACGCGTCAGCCACTCGCGGGCGTCGTCTTCATATTCGTCGCGCCAGAGTCTATTCGCCCGCAGTTCAGCTTTGACCATGGGCAACAGCTCGTCGATCGGCATGGTGCGAATGTATTCGGCGTTCATCCAAAGCGCTTTGTCATCAGTCCAGTGGCGCGGATCGTTTTCCTGGAAATTAAAGATCGAGTTAGCGCGACCGATGCCTGCCAAAGAAAACTCTTGAGTCAGTTCCTGAAGGCCGAGGATTTCTTTGGTTTCTGAAGGCGACCAACCGAGGAGAGCGAGGAAGTTCCGGAAGGCTGCCGGGACAAAACCTCGGTCACGGTAGGTTGTAAGTGAAACGACTTCTCCGTGCTTGCGTTTGGAGAGTTTGCCTTTGTTCGGCGCGAGGATCAGAGGCAGATGAGCAAACTGCGGCACTGGGGTGTTCAGCGCTTCATACAACAGCACCTGCTTGTGTGTGTTTGTGAGGTGGTCCTGTCCGCGAATCACATGGGTGATTCCCATCTCGATGTCATCAATGACAACCGAAAGATTGTAGAGCGGGTGACCATCTGATCGGAGCAGCACGAGATCTTCAATCTCGGAGTAGTTGCGCTCCTGCGGACCGTAGACGATGTCGTCAAAGTGAGTCCTGCCTTCTTTGGCGATCTTCAAACGCACGGCGAAGGGTTCACCAGAGGTGGCCCGGCGATCCGATTCCTCGGCGGACAGATCACGGAAAGGGTTGCTGCGATGATCTGTACCTTCCGCGGCGTGAGCGCGAGCGCGTTCCGCGATACCCTCTTTCATCGTAGCGTCGTCACGCTTCTCCTTCGGAGTGAAGTCGCGATATGCCTTGCCTTCCGCGATCAAACGGTTGGCAGCGGCGCGATGCTTCGGCGCATTGGCTGACTGAAAGACGATCTCCTCGTCATAATCCAGACCCAGCCATTTGAGGCCGTCGATGATCGAGCGAGTCGACTCGTCAGTGGAGCGTTGCAGATCCGTATCTTCAATCCGCAACAGGAACTTACCGCCGAGCTTGCGCGCGTAGAGCCAGTTGAAAAGCGCCGAGCGCGCTGCGCCGATGTGCAGGTAGCCGGTCGGTGATGGTGCGAAGCGTACGCGAATGGACATGTGTTCAAATGATGAACGCGGAACGATGAATGATGAACTGAAGACAGGTGGCCTAAGTTCAGCGTTCAGCGTTCCGCGTTCATTGTTCAATTTATGGCGGAGATGACAGGATTCGAACCTGTGAAGGGCTTTTGACCCTTAACGGTTTAGCAAACCGCCGCCTTCAGCCACTCGGCCACATCTCCGTGCCGGACCAGGACGAAAACCAATTCTAGTCTGCGGTCGCGGATTGTCAAGATGACCGCCTGAAGCCCGCTTGCTAGGTTCGCGCGCAAACTAACAGTTTGCGTTACACCTGTATAGAATCCCGCTGTGGCCAAATTCGAATTGAGTAGACGACAGTTCCTCGCCGGCGTGGGCGCCGCGCCGCTTGTTGCCGTTGCGGCTACTGCGGCCTACGCCCGTTTGATTGAGCCCTACAATTACCGCGTGTCAGAAACGGATGTTTTCATTCGCGAGTTGCCTGCGAGCTTCGAAGGTTTCCGCATCACACAAATTACCGACGTTCATCATAGCCGCATCGTCGGACTCGATGAAGTGAGACGCGTTGTAAGACTGGCTCAGGCGACCAAACCTGATCTGATCGCGCTCACCGGTGATTACACAACCTCGTACCGCCGCTACATTGAGCCATGCGCTGAAGTGCTCGGTTCATTAACAGCACCAGAGGGTGTCTGGGCCGTGCTCGGTAATCATGACCATTACACAGATCCCGAATTGACTACCTGGGCGCTCGAACGGAATCACCTTGCGGTGATGAATAATGTGAACACGACGCTAAGACGTGGGTCAGATGTGCTGCAGCTTGCAGGTATCGATGACTGGTCGTGGGCGGGCGCTGATTGGAGTCGCGCTTTTCATGGACTCGACAAGAAACAGGCGACTGTCTTGCTTTCTCACCAGCCCGCCGTGCTCGACCTTGCAGAGTCGAAGCAAGTCTCTTTGATCCTCAGTGGACATACACACGGAGGGCAAATCAGTTTGCCGGGACTCGGCGCGCCGGCCCGCTTTGCCACGCAGGATCTGAAATATGCCCAGGGTTTATTTCGACGGCGTGACACACAACTTTACGTTTCCAGTGGAACTGGCGTGATTGGCTTACCGCTGCGGTTTGGTGCGCGTCCGGAGATTGCAGTGTTACGACTGAAACGTCTGCAGGATTAGCAGTTCGATTCAGTGCGTGCGCCGAATCACCATCAGTGTCAGATCGTCGGTTGGCATCCGCGCAGCTCGGAAGGAATCCAGATCTTTTACGCAGGCATCGAGCAAGATGCGTGGCGCCAGTTCGCTATTCCCTCTGAACAGCTGAGCAAGTCTCTCGATGCCATATTCAACTCCAGTATGGTCCCGTGCTTCAGAGAGCCCGTCCGTGTAGAGCAAAAGCGCGTCGCCCTTCTCCATTTGGATATTGTTAACCGCAAAATGCTCGTTGCAGAAAACGCCAACTGGGAGACCGGTTGCGTCGATATTTCTCACGACACCTTGATGAAAGAGTAACGGCGGCAGATGGCCTGCGTTACATATCTCGACGGCGCCCGCTGTCGTAGTCTTGCCACAAACCAACGTCGCATAGTGAGTAGGTAGAGTGCTCTCGCAAAATATGCGGCTGGCGCGTTCCAGCATTTGCTCGAGGGGCAAGCTGCTCGAAATCAACGTGCGGAACATCGCCTGAAGGTGGGCCATCAACATCGAGGCAGCTACACCTTTACCCGAAACGTCGCCTAGTGCGAACAAGACACTGTCGTCTTCGCCGCGAATGATGTCGCAGTAATCGCCGCTGACGATCCCAGCGGGTTGATAATGGTAGGCGATTTCCCAGCCGTCGATCTGCTGACTTGGTTGCGGCAGTAATCCGAGCTGGATCTGGGCCGCAAGTGCCAGATCATCCTCGAGCGCTCGCTGTTCCGGTGCGCTGAGGTGGTCGAGACAAAGCCGAGCCAGTGGATTCGCGATCAGTCTCTCCGTTTCCACCGGGTCATGACAAACATCACACAGACCGTAGGTACCCAGCTCCATCCGGTTTAGCGCTGAATCTACTTCCGCCAACAGTCGTCGAACCTCGCTTGCTTCGACGAATCCGTTTGCGGCAGCTTGCAGTTTTTGACGACGATCAATGAGTTGTTCGCGAAGCAGGGACTCGATTTCGCTAACCATTTCCTAGTTCCTCTCAGGCTATTGCTGCAAGGCTTGCCGGTCGCGGCGCCTTCTGTAGTTGGACGGGGAGTTGCGGTTGGCAGCAGATCCTCGCGAGGCGAGTGCGATCGCGCTGCATCACCGGATCGTCTTCCAGCGCCGTACGGACTTCGCGGAAAATGTTTGCGGCATGAGAATCGGGTGGCTCGACTATCCGATAATGCATCCACTTTCCGTCGCGCCGGCTGGAGACCACTCCTGCCTTGCGGAGGTAGGCAAGATGGCGCGAGATCTTCGGCTGGTTGGTTCTGAGCACCTCAACAAAGAAACAAACGCAGATCTCCTCGCTTCCTATCAGGTTGAGTAGACGGAGACGGGTGCGATCCGCAAGTGCTTTGAAGAGCAGTTCAATGCTGTAATTCTTATCGGCCATATCAGTATCGTTGTGACTTAAATCGGCGGCTTATTGATTACGATTTTGCAGCCACCGAAAGTTCCTTTTTACTCCATTTTCTTGCTGCATTTTAGCAACTGAAATAGTGCGATTCTATCCGTTTTTTGTGCCTCAAACCCGGCGACATTTCGCCCTCTAGTCTTGACCCGATATTCCACTGCGCCTTTCGAGCAGGATGGTGCTACGCCACACGCCTTTTAGCTTGGCTATGCGCGTGCGTGCGCCGACTTCTCTGAATCCACAGCGGCTGTGAAGTTCTAAACTCGCCTCATTCTCGGGGAAGATGCTGGCCTGAAGAGTCCAGATTCCGTTCAATTCTGATTCCTGAACCAGCCGCTCGAGGAGCGCACTGCCAACTCCCTTGCCTCTCGCCCTCGCGGCGAGGTAAATGCTAACTTCGGCGACACCCGCGTAGGCTGACCTTTTTGAGACCAGACTTAGCGAAGCCCAGCCCTGGACGTTCCCATCAGGAGCGATCGCGACGATTCGTGCGAAGGGTAAATGGCCCTGATCCCACTCTTCCCAGGAAGGCGCTGCTGTTTCAAAGGTCGCGTCGCCGGTGGCAATCCCTTCCAGATAGATCGAACAAACTTCTAACCAATGACGCTCCTGCATCGGCTCAAGTCTGACTACGGGTGCTTGTGGCTCACGCATATGCGTTGACAGATGTATTGCTCGGCGCTAGAGTCTTCTTACATTCGTATACACGAATATGACTATAAAGGAGGCTGGAAATGGAAGGCAAGCAGAACGCAGAGGTAAAAGCGTTGAAAGCGCACGTCGCATTAAACGTTGGCAGCGTAGAGCAAAGCATCGACTTCTATCATAAGTTGCTGGGAATCGAGCCGAGCAAAGTGCGACCCGGCTACGCAAAGTTTGATCTACTCAACCCGCCCCTGAATCTTACGCTCAACCAGGGTGTCGTCACCCGTCATGGGGCGCTCTCGCATCTTGGGATTCAAGTGGGGTCTACTGAAGATGTCCTCGCGACGCGACAACGATGGTTTGAAGCGGGTTTGATTACGCGTGACGAGATGCAGACCGACTGCTGTTACGCAACGCAGGACAAGACATGGGCTCGCGATCCTGATGGCAATGAGTGGGAAGTGTTTGTTGTGCTCAAGGACAATCTGCCTGAGACCGCTGCCTGCGATTGTGGCGACAAGGTGCAGATTGGGAAATCGAGCGGCGCAGAGGCAGCGGCGTGTTGTTCGTAGACCACGTTATCGGCCAGTTGTTAGACGACAAAAGTCCGGCGCGCAAGCGGGCCGGACTTTTGCTTTGGTCCGAACGGCTAACGCGGAACTTCCGGGCTTCGTTCCGCACGGCGTAGTCTCATTTCGTCGTGGCGAACCTTGCGTGCGTTCTTGAGTTGCCCGAGTTTGGCACGTTGGTCGACAGTCAGGATGGCTTCCACTTCGCTGCGGCTAGACTGCATCGCGCTGTGAATCTCCTTTCGCAAAGATTTTGCGCGAGTTTCATCGTCAGCTGCTAAGGTTCCCGCGACGCGCTTTTCCTGCAGTTTCAAAAGTTCTTCGCGTGGTTCTTTAATGCTTTCGAGGTGACGTTGAACGATAGCGCGTTGCTGTTGTTTCTGCGCCTCGGTCAGTTCCAGCCCTCTCATCAAGCCAATCTCTTCATGACGCCCGAACCTTTCCTTTCCGCGTCTTTCCCGCCTGTCCATTCGTTCAGACTGCATAGTTCGATCTGTTGAAGAGGTGGCGGGCTCTTGTGCGAGGGCCACCGCGCTCATACTCAGAATCATCATCAAGGCCGCCAAAGTTTTCGTAGAAGACATTTGTAAAGGTGCTCCTTTTACTCTTATTGGATAATCGCCGTTTGAGGATGGGGACTTCTTTGCGCGCTTGTTTTGACGTCCGGGGAATCGTCACGGTTGAGAAACTATTTGACGGAACTATCTCGATAGTGGTACAGAGTACTTTGTGCGGCAAAGCGAAATCCAGATCAGAGCCGCTTTCTCTACGAGTTTGGTCCTTTGCGACGAAATGTTTGAGGAATGCGAAAGTAGTCAAACCTGAATGAGCGAGATACAATACGGCAAATGAGTCTCCTGGAAAACATTAATTCAGCGGCAGATCTACGCAGACTGCCTCCCGCCGAGTTGTCCGCAGTCTCCGAAGAAATCCGGCAGTACATTCTGGAGACCATGTCCCGCATCGGAGGACACACCGGCGCTTCTCTCGGAGCGATTGAGCTCGCGGTCGCCCTTCACTACGCTTTTGATACTCCGCACGACCGCCTCGTCTGGGACGTTGGTCACCAGGCTTACGCTCACAAGATCATTACCGGACGCCGCGACCTTTTGCCGACAATCAAACAGTACGGCGGCATTAGCGGCTTCCTCAGGCGAGACGAATCTGAGTACGACACCTTTGGCGCGGGCCACGCCTCAACCTCGCTTTCTGCCGCCCTCGGGATGGCGATCGCCCGCGACAGGAAAGATGAGCAACATCACGTGGTTGCATTAATCGGTGACGCGTCGCTCGCCGGTGGCATGGCGATGGAGGCTATTAATCAGGCGGGCCATTTGAAGACGCGCTTGATCGTTGTCTTGAATGATAACGAGATGTCGATTGCTCCAGCTGTGGGCGCGTTGACCGGTTATCTAAATCGCATCCGTACCGCGCAGGGCTACCACCGGTTTAAGGGTGAAGTCGAAGAGACATTGCTGTCGATCCCTTCCGTGGGTGAGCGCCTGCATCATGCCGCGAAGACTGTCAAAGATGCGATCGCAGCTGCGGTTCTACCAGGAGCCCTGGTTAGTGAACTTGGGTTTAAGTACATCGGTTATGTAGACGGTCACAACCCTCGAGCCCTGGTAGCTGCTCTACGCGAAGCGCAGCAGATCAAAGACGGTCCGGTAATCGTTCATGCGCTCACGACTAAGGGCAAGGGACATCCGCAGGCCGAAAAGGATTACTACCGCTGGCATGCTACGGGTCCTTTCGATCTCAAGACGGGAGCGGCGATCAAGTCTGCCGCGAAAGCTCCTACGTACACTTCAGTTTTTGGAAAGACTCTCTGCGAGCTAATGGCGAAGGATGAAAAGATCGTGGCGTTGACTGCTGCGATGCCCGATGGCACCGGCATCTGCGACGCGCTCGAAAAGTTTCCGGAGCGCTCCTTTGATGTTGGTATTGCAGAACAGCACTGCGTGACCTTCGCGGCGGGAATGTCGTGCGAAGGATTGAAACCGGTTTGCGCAATCTACTCCACTTTCCTGCAGCGTGGATTTGATCAGTTGGTTCATGATGTCTGCATTCAGAACCTCAACGTAAAGTTCTGCCTGGACCGCGGCGGGATCGCCGGTGGCGATGGCCCCACGCATCACGGTCTGCTGGACATTGCGTATCTTCGAGCAGTACCCAACATCGCTGTAATGGCACCGCGGGATGAAGGTGAGATGCGCGACATGATGCTCACCATGATGGAGTACGTCGGTCCCGCGGCAATGCGTTACCCGCGCGGAAACGGAGTCGGTGCTGACATCACTCGTGATCCCCAGGTCCTGGAAATCGGAAAAGGCGAGTTGTTACGCGACGGCGGAGAGATCGCGATCGTTGCCTACGGATCGATGGTGCACCCCGCGCTTCAGGCGGCGGACAATCTCGCGAAAGAAGGAATCGAGACAACTGTAGTGAACGCTCGCTTCGTGAAGCCGTTGGACGCGCCACTCCTGTTGGCGCTCGCGCGCACCAAGCGTCTGCTTGTTACGGTTGAAGAGGCCTATCTGGCTGGCGGGTTCGGCTCAGCAGTGCTCGAGTTGCTTGAGGAGAATGGACTACAAGACAGGGTCCGAATAGTTCGCATGGGCATTCCTGATCGACTAGTGACGCATGGCGACGCGAAGCTGCTCCTCGCTAAGTATGGTCTCGACGCAGACGGCATCTACAATCGCGTCAAAGAAAGCATTGAGGTGCTCGACGACCGCCGCGCCAAACCGCAGAAGGTCGGTTCCTAGCCGCATTTCAGTTCACTCGAGCAACTTATTTGCGCCCGTTCTGTTTCGGTAGACTTGCGCATTCTTTTGCACGATATGGTTACGGCGCGTACGGTATCGAGGGTGTAGTCTACCGAAACCTTTCAGGATTTCCCTTTTTTGCCAGTCCAACCAATGGCCTTCGAGTTGCAACCTAATAGCAGGAACGAAAACGACGCTCGGGACTAATCAACAACAAGTCATGGAAGAATACACACTAAGCAATGAATCATTGGCTGCGAGCGAGCCGCTCACCCTGCCTCATTTTGATGAGGAAGCCACACTACTGTCAGCCCGACCGGTCGTTCCGCTCCATGAAGTAAAGGGCAAGGCGCGCTCAAACCATCGCTTGGCATTCGGATTAGCGATTGCCGCTGCCGTTGTTGCGGGAGCGCTGGGCGCTTCAGTTATCTACAAGCAGCGCGATGACCAGCAACAGATCGGAACTTCAGAGATCGTTAACCCTACGACCGAACCCGCAGAGGCATCGAAGGCGTTTGTTTCCGCTTCCGGCGATGCGGGCGGCATTCAAATAAAAACAAGTGAGCATCCGATGTCGGCCCCGCTTGCTGACACCAAAGCACAGGCGGAACCGAAGATCGTTTCCACATCCGTTACTGCTCGTCCAAAGACGTCCCCTCCAAACCGCGATCGCGTCCCGCAGCAGGATGGTACTTCTGGTGCCGCGCGATATCAGGACGACCAGATGCGAGCCGATGAGATCGACCAGCGTAGTGAAGACCGGCGCGCAGAGCGACGACTCCGGCGCGAACGTCGCGATGGCAGAGACCGCGCGAGCGACGAAGTAATCCGCATTCGAGAAATCTTTGAAGGACGTCCGCGTCCATAACTTCTCAGTCCGATGTTCTCTCTCTAACCACCTGCCATCTCGAAAACCAACGCGCTCAATCCAAGAAATAGTAGACTGCGGTCGTGAAGCGCGAACGCACACAAGAACGAATAGACAAGTTGCTCGTCGAACGAGGCCTCGCGCCGTCGCGCACGAGGGCCCAGGCGCTCGTGATGGCGGGCGTCGTTCTGGTAAACGAGCAACGTGCTGCTAAACCATCAGATCTCGCTGCGCTTGATGCAGAGATTCGTGTGAAAGGCGCCGACGATCCGGCAGCACGTTTTGTCGGACGCGGAGGCGTAAAACTCGACGCGGCGTTGCGCGAGTTTGGGATTGATGTCAACGGCATGGTTTGCCTCGACATTGGCGCGTCCACCGGTGGGTTCACAGATTGTTTACTGCAAAATGGCGCACTTCGTGTTGTCGCCATTGACGTAGGGCACAATCAGATTGACTGGAGCTTGCGCAACGATCCGCGGGTCGAAGTAAGAGAGGGCGTTAACGCGCGTTATCTGACTGCGGCCGACTTCGATCGTAAATTTGAACTCGCGGTGATGGATGTCTCGTTCATATCCGCCACCAAGGTAATGCCGGCACTGGTCGATCTACTGGAGGACCATGGCCGCTTGATCGTTCTAATCAAGCCACAATTCGAGGTGGGACGGGGTGAAGTCGGCAGTGGAGGGATAGTGCGCGATCCGCAACAGCGCGCCCGCGTGATTGAGGAAGTCAACGCTGCCGCTGCAGCGCTCGGGTTCAACGTATTAGGAGTGATCGAGTCGCCGCTTCACGGAGCTGACGGCAACGTCGAGTTTTTGGCGCTCTACCAGAAAACGGTCGGTAGCACTTGAACTCAGTAACGATCACTTTTCTATTCGTTGACACTAAAAAGCTCGCCCGCGTATCATCCGCCTCGGTTCGCAATTAATCTTACATCTCAGATCTAAACGGTTGTCCCTCCGAACCGGGCCGATAGCGCATGTGTAGGCACAGGCAAGCGCTCGTCTTACCAGCTACTACAAATTAATGAGCACGTCTCCAATCAAACGGGTCGGGATTGTCGTCAAGCCGCATCAGCCCGATGCGCTGCAGACGATTTGTGGCGTGATCCAGTGGTTGAGTGAGCGCGGCATTGCGCTCGTTGGCGGACCAGAGATCGAACGCGAAAGAATCGAGCATGAAACCGGTTGTGCAGTTGAAGTCCTGGCCAATCCCGATCTTGTCGGCAGTGTCGATCTGATGCTGGTACTTGGCGGCGATGGCACGATGATCGCCACGGCTCGCATGCTGGGCGATCGCGAGGTGCCGGTACTGGGCGTCAACTACGGTGGACTAGGTTATCTGGCAGAGTTTCGCATCGAAGAACTCTACAGCGCACTCGAATCCATTCTCAACGGAAATTACCGCCTGGATACGCGCGTGATGCTCGCCGTGGAGCTGGTCCGTGGTGAGCAGGAGGTAACTCGCACACGCGTTCTCAACGATGCGGTGATCAGCAAGTCAGCACTTGCCCGTATTATCGAAATCGAAGCCAACTTGAATCAGCAGTTCGTGAACTCGTTTCGTGCCGATGGCCTGATTGTTTCTACACCGACCGGTTCGACAGCCTACAACCTCTCGGCAGGTGGACCGGTCATCTATCCCTCGATGAATGCCGTAGTGATAACTCCGATCTGCCCGTTCACTCTTTCAAACCGTCCGATAGTTGTTCCTGACAATGCGGTGATCGAATTGTCTCTAAAGACGAGAAACGAAGATGTGGCGTTGACGCTTGATGGTCAGGTGGGATTTCCGTTGCAAGCTGAAGACAGGGTGATTATTCGCAAGAGCAAAACGGCTTTCAATCTGGTCCAGCCGATGAACCGTAACTATTTTGACGTATTGCGCGACAAGCTTCGTTGGGGGAGATAATCGATTGCGGTAGTGCGGAGTTGTAATTGGAGATGCGGACTGGTCCTGAACTTGACCATGGTGAGCCGAAGAGATCGCCTTTAAGTACACAGGCACCATTCAACTGAACTGGAACGCGAGCCGGAACTCGAAACTCGAAACTTAAAGAGAACCTTATGCCTGATGCCGACAAGACACGCTCAAGTGAACCGGTAATCGATCCCGACGCTTTCGAGCGCGAGGTCACAACTGACCTCGATGATCAGACGCCGGACAAACCAAAAGGCATGGCGTTGCATTCCCGCATTCTGATCGGCCTGGCAGCAGGGGTGATTGCCGGCATCACGGTCAATTACGCCTTCGGCGGCGACCATCCGCGTGTCGTCTGGGTGATCGACAACATTACACAACCGATCGGCCAGTTGTTTCTTCGCTTGCTGCTGATGATTGTGGTGCCACTTGTATTCTCTTCACTGGTTGTGGGGGTCGCTGGCATTGGTGATATTCGCAAGCTCGGGCGGGTCGGACTGAAGTCCTTTGGCTACTGCCTCGTACTCTCCGCAATCTCCGTTGTCATAGGATTGACGCTTGCTAATACGATCAGACCGGGGGAGCGCATCGATCCCGGTACGAAGGCGGCGCTCGAAGAACGTTATGGATCGGATGCTTCAAAGCAGGTTGATGCGGCCAAGAAGGCTGGCACTGTTCCGTCGCCGATGATGCAGGTTGTCGAAACACTCGTCCCGTCAAATCCACTCGCCTCGATCTCGGGAGTCCCCAACAATCCCAGCACAGCGACGTCCGCAGGGACGCCGAACATGCTCCACCTGATGTTCTTTGCACTAATAATCGGCATCGCCATTACGCTGATTCCGGTCACAGTCACCGCTCCTTTATTGCGCGGCCTGCAGGCCCTCTACGAAATAACCGCGAAGATCATTGAGATCATCATGAAGTTCGCGCCCTACGCGGTGGCCTGCCTGCTCTTCAACAACACGGCTCGCTTCGGATTGGACTTATTGCAGGCCCTCGCGTGGTTCGTCGTAACGGTTCTGCTCGGACTGTCGCTGCACATGTTCGGTGTCTACTCGCTTTCGATCTATTTTCTGTCGCGCATGTCGCCGCTGGAATTCTTCCGGCGCATCAAGACAGTTATTCTCACTGCGTTTTCGACTTCATCTTCAAATGCCACCCTCCCGACGGCACTGCGAATCTCTGAAGAAAACCTGGGCGTACCTCAGGAAATAAATAGTTTCGTGTTAACAGTGGGCGCCACGGCGAATCAGAACGGCACTGCGCTTTACGAAGGCGTCACAGTTCTTTTTCTCGCTCAACTTGCGGGGGTACATCTTTCCATCGGACAGCAGTTGATGGTGGTCTACCTGGCGATCCTCGGCGGAGTAGGCACAGCGGGAGTTCCGTCAGGTTCAATTCCGTTCATCATCGGAGTACTCGTAACGATTGGAGTGAATCCAGCGTTGATTGCGATCATTCTGGGAGTGGATCGCATTCTGGACATGTGTCGTACGACGCTGAATGTTGTCGGCGACATCACCGCGGCGACGTTCGTTGCGCGGTCAGAGGGTTATGAACTTTTGCAGCCGCATGAGCCCGCGATCGTACATGCCGGGGTAGCGATCACCAGAGACTAAAAGTAAGCCGGGACCCTCTGAATGAGGGTGGGGCGGAATTCACCGGGGGTATACAGATGGTTTTTCCTCTTTACGATGACGATTCTGATCGCACTACCTTTCCAGTGGTCAACTACATCTTGATCGCGATCAATATTTTGGTTTTTGTTTTTCTGCAGCAGCTGGGCACCAACGACAGATTCACTTATGCGTTTTCCACTGTGCCTCAGGAGATCGTGAGCGGCCAGGACATCAGGACCGATGATCGGATGGTTGAGCAGCCGGTTACGCACCAGCGACTTCTCATTCCAGGTCTGCAGCCAACACCCTTCACCGTCTACCTGACGCTGATCACGTCGATGTTCATGCACGGCGGCATCGCTCACATTTTTGGCAACATGCTGTTCCTCTGGATCTTTGGGGACAATCTCGAACACGCGATGGGCCACGTGAGGTATGGCTTCTTCTATTTAGTTTGCGGCATCATCGCTTCACTCTCCCACGTGTTCGTGACCGCCATGTTAGCAACCGACGTGAACAGTATGTTGATACCAAGCCTGGGCGCTTCTGGCGCAATCTCAGGTGTGCTTGGCGGCTACATACTGCTCTACCCCAAGCGTCGCGTTACGGTTCTCCTGTTTCGCTTCCTCACTCAGGTACCTTCATATGTCGCGATCGGGATTTGGTTCGCGTTCCAATTGATCAGCGGGCTGGGGATGTTTGGCGGCGGGTCGCAGCAGGGCGGCGTGGCTTATGCTGCACACGTTGGTGGCTTCATCGCGGGCCTGGTGCTGGTCAAGTTCTTTACACTCGGCAGGAATCCAACTGTTGCCTAATAGAGTAGGCCTTGGTGGTTTGAACTCGTACGTCGCGCAGTACGCTTTCAGCGTTAAGAGGCCCAACCTTCTAGTGCTACGCACAAAGCACTAAGCCAACAAAAAAAACACCAAGCTTGACTCAGCACGTATCAAGCCAAAAACCAAAGACCCTTTCTTCCCAAATTGCCGCAGTTCTCGTTCTCGGTTAAGATCGAATTTCATTCGAGGTAAGAACCATGGCAACCACTGCAGCACCGACAGCGCCTCCCAACCAGCAGGGTCTTGATATCCGCTCAACGCCGCGTGAAGAGATGGAGCTTTTTCCACTCGACACCTTTCCGTACGAATTTCCCGGCCGCGAAATAAGGATCAAGTTTGAGATCCCGGAGTTCACGGCAATCTGTCCGTTCTCTGATTTTCCGGACTTCGCGACGCTACATCTCGAGTACATACCGAATGAGCGGTGCGTGGAGTTGAAGAGTCTGAAGCTGTATATCAACTCGTTTCGCAACGTGAAGGTTTTCCACGAACATGTGATCAATATGATTCTCGAAGATTTCACGCGCGCCTGCGATCCGCTGAGCGTGGAGATCGAGGGCGATTTTCATATTCGGGGAAATATTAAGACGGTGGTGCGCGCGAGCTATCGACGAAAGCAGTAGGGTGTCAGTAGTTCGTTGTCAGTAGTCCGTGCCGAGAGCCGCGAGTAAGGGCAGCACGACAAGCCGAATAGAGAGTTGACCAACTGACTACGCACCACTAACTACCGACAGCAATAATGCAAACCTCCTCCATCTACATCATCGGCGTATTTGTCTTGCTGGCCATCTTTGTTCTGATTGCGCGGTTGGCGGTACGCATGATTATCCGCCTGACGATGGTGGGAGTGATTCTCATCGCGCTGCTGGGCGGCGGGATCTTCTGGTGGTGGACCAATCGTCTAATCTCTCATCCCCCGGAAAACAGATCGCGTCCCACACCGACAAGGCGCACAACTACCAGTTGACATCGAGATGGGGGAAACCGATACCGACGCCGCCGACCAATTTGATGCGCGCATCAGTCCTGAAAAACTTGACGAAGGAACCCCTGGTCTTTGGCTCCGCTACCGACGCTTGCCTCGCAATGTCTTCGCGATCAGTCTGGTCAGTCTGCTAAACGACGCTTCCAGCGAGATCATCTATCCGCTCCTGCCTGTATTTCTCTCCCTGACACTCGGCGCCAGTGCCGGCGTGGTGGGTTTGATCGAAGGCACCGCCGAATCAGTCTCCAGCTTGCTCAAACTCTTTGCAGGTTATTTCAGCGATCGGCGCGGGAAACGCAAAGGCTTTGTCGTCCTTGGTTATTCTCTGGCCAGCTTCGCTCGTCCACTGCTCGCTTTCGCAACCAGCTGGTACCAGGTGTTCGCGATTCGCCTTACTGACCGTGTTGGGAAGGGACTCCGCAGCGCGCCACGCGACGCGATGATCGCAGACACTGTAAGAGTAGAAGAGCGCGGACTAGCGTTCGGGTTCCACCGTGCGATGGATCATACTGGGGCTGTCGTGGGCCCGCTGATCGGCTATCTGCTGGTAATGCTGTTCGCAATCGACCGCAACGCGCCTTCAGCTGCAGCCTTCAAAAAGGTCTTTCTCCTGGCTTCAATTCCCGCGTTTGCCGCCATGGTGGTCGTGATTTTTTTCGTGCGCGAGTCTCCAGCGCGCGCGACCGCGGTAGCAGTCGGCGGCGGGCCGCTTCCGCCTCTCTCTCTCCGGGGATTCGATGGGAACTTCAAACGGTTTCTCGTAATCGTCGCGTTGTTTACTCTCTCAAATTCCTCCGACGCTTTTCTGCTGCTGCGAGCGCAATCCACCGGAGTCTCCATCAGGACCATCCCGTTGTTATGGGCTCTCTTACATATTGTTAAGGTAGGCAGTTCGCTCGTCGGCGGTGATCTTTCAGATCGTCTCGGCCGCCGTCGCCTGATTGTCTCCGGCTGGATCCTCTACGCAGCCGTCTACGCCGGTTTTGCTTTTGTGAACAACTCAATCTCCGTTTGGGTCCTCTTCCTGATCTATGGGCTCTACTTCGGATTGGCCGAAGGCGCAGAGAAGGCGCTCGTCGCCGATCTCGTGCGGCCTGAACAGCGCGGCACCGCGTTTGGTTTGTATAATCTTGCGTTCGGGATCACTGTGCTCCCCGCGTCTCTCTTGATGGGAGCATTGTGGAGTTGGCGAGGACCGACGACGGCGTTTCTCGTCAGCGCCGTGATTGGTACGACAGCGGCGCTCTTATTAATGGTTCTGGTAAAAGTCCGAATTCCGGCACCTGACCTTCCGATCTGATTTATCAATGTCACTTAATTACAAAGTAATCAAAACTAGAGAAGAGCTGAGCCAGGCCGTTGCTGTCCTAACCGCCCAGAGTGCCATCGGACTCGACACCGAGACGACGGATCTTGATCCCTATACTTCTCGCTTGCGCTTGATTCAACTCGCAGCCGCGAGCGTTGTTTACATCGTCGACCTCGATGCGTTTGGCGGTGGAGCGAACGGCGACCTGAAGCAGGATCCGGCACTTGAGCCCCTCCGGCAATTGCTCGCCGCCCCGCGTCCAATCAAGATCGCTCACAACTCAAAGTTTGACGCGAAGTTTCTCAAACATAATTTGGGCAGAGATCTCGGCGGCTTATTCGATACCTTGCTGGCAAGCCAACTGCTAGGCGCCGGTGATATCGAAGAGCGCCATGGACTCGACGCTGTCGCTTCGCGTTACCTCGGCGAGTCAGTGGATAAGACCGAGCGTTTAAGCAACTGGAATCTCGAGTTATCAGAGGCTCAACTCGAATATGCCGCGCGGGACGCCGCAGTGCTGCTGCCGCTTCGCGAAACGTTGATCGAGCGTTTGAAAGCGAACTCTCTAATTGATTGCGCGAAGCTCGAGTTTGAGTGCGTGATGCCGGTAGTCGACATCGAACTCACCGGCTTCTACATGCACAAGGATCGCTGGCTGGAACAACTGGCGATCGTTGAGAAACGGCGTGGTGAACTTGCCGAAGAGTTGCAGGAGGCGTTGGCTGAAGAATCATCGCAAGGCTCGCTCTTTGGTGGACCGCAGCGTGACGACATCAACCTTGATTCTCATCAGCAGTTAACGCAGGCACTTGGCCGGCTCGGCATTCCGGTTCCTGATTCCACTCGCAACTGGAAACTGCAGCCGCTGGCCGCGCAGTATCCGGTGGTTGGAACTCTGCTCGAATACCGCACCGTGCAGAAGGCCCTCACCAGTTACGGCGAGAACATGATCAGTCTGATTAATCCGGCGACGGGGCGTCTGCACGCTGACTTTCGACAAATCGGCGCGCCAACAGGACGCTTTTCCTGTACCAACCCGAACATTCAACAGGTGCCGCACGCGGTTGAGTATCGTCGTTGCTTCAGCGGCCATCCGATCGGTCGCCGCCTCGTCATTGCTGATTATTCACAAATCGAGTTGCGCATCCTTGCTGAATTCTCCGGCGACCCTGGCTTCATTGATGCTTTCAATTCGGGAGCTGACCTGCATCGCGTCACGGCATCACAGGTCTTTAACGTGACGCTCGATCAAGTGACTAAAGACCAGCGGGATTTTGCGAAGCGCTTGAACTTCGGCGTGGTCTACGGGATTGGCGCCCAGCGATTTTCCATCATGACGGGATTGGGTGTGCCAGAGGCTGAGAACGTTCTGCGTAAATACTTTGCGACCTATCGCGGGCTGGACAACTACCTTCGCGATGCTGCGAGTCGCGCAGTGAGCGAGCGGCAGGCGCGAACGGCTTCCGGTCGTCTGGTGCGTTTTCGTTACGACGAAAACGATCGGCAGCAGATCTCCATGACCCAGCGCAACGGCAAGAACACACCGATTCAGGGGACGAGCGCGGACATTCTCAAGCGTGCTTTGCGTTTGTTGAGTAACGAACTAAAGGGCAGCAGCGCGAAGATCGTCAATATCATTCACGACGAGATTGTGGTTGAAGCGGATGCTGACGAAGCGGAGGAGACTGCTCAAAAAGTGGAGCGCGCGATGGTCGCCGCCGGTGAGGAGTATCTGCGGACCGTACCGGTAAAGGTTGAAACGGAGATTGCAGATGAATGGGTCAAGTAAGAATGGATGAAGGATGACGATTGGCGACGCGGCCGCGCAACACTGGATAACAGCGACAGGCCAACCGCCATTTCTTTCATCCCTCATCTCTCATCCTTTTCCTGCTCCGCCACACGAAGTAAATCGGAATTCCCGTCAACACGATCAGATAGCCAATGCCGGAAGTGGAGGGCGCCAGGAAGGCGAGGTCCAGCACGAAGAGCATGGCGATGACGATGTAGATAACTGGAACGAACGGATAACCAAACGTTCGATAGGGTCGCTCGATGTCCGGCGCCCGACGCCGCATTACGATCACCGCTCCCACCATCAGCATGTAGAAGATCAAATCCACGGAAACAATGTATTCGAGAAGTTGGGTGTACACGTTTCCATATGTCACGCCGCCCGTACGTGCATCGGTGGTCACAGTGCGCGGCAACGTCAGCAAGGCCGCCCAGATTCCCTGCGTGACCAAAGCAACTGCAGGAACGTGACGGAGATTGAGATTACCAACGCATTTGAAGAAGAGATTGTCACGCGCCATCGCATAGTAGACGCGCGCGCCGGCAAGGATGAGCCCGTTGTTACAGCCGAAGGTAGAAATCATGATGGCAATGGCCATCAGAATCGTGCCCCGCGGTCCGAGGATCGTCCGCATCATGGCCGTGGCTACACGGTTCTGTGGCGCATTCTGAATCGCAGGCAGCGGCAGCGTGACGACGTAGGCAAGATTCGCCAGCAGGTAAAGCCCCACCACAAGTCCACAGCCCCACAACAGTGCGCGCGGGAGATTGCGTCCGGGATCGCGAACCTCTCCAGCCGTGAACGTCACGTTATTCCAGGCCGACTGTGCGAAGAGTGGCCCAACCATCGCGCGACCAAGCAACATGATCAGCGCGAGGATCAAAAGTCCCTGACTGCCGGTCTCAAAACCCACCTGAGTCGCCGAAGGTCTCCACCCGTTTTGCCACGGCGTCCACCAGGATGAAGTGTAAGCAGCGCTTTGATCGTTCCAACCCAGAAATAGACCCACCAGGATCAAACCAACGAGTGCCGCAGTCTTTGTGAACGTAAACGAATTCTGAATGAACTTGCCGATCTTCAGGCCGCGAGTGTTTGAGATTGTCAGAATCAGGATCAGAGCTATTGCAACTAGTTGCTGCGTTGAGAGGCTGAGGGCATAACCGTTGAAAGATAGGGAACCCAGGGCGAATGGCTTGACCAACATGATCGGCGCCACAAGGAATTTATCCGCGGCAATCTGATCCGTCAGCACACCGGAAAAGTTCGCGAACGCAACGGCGACCGCGGCAATGGTTCCGGTTTGAATTACGAGCAGGAGAGACCAGCCAAACAGAAATCCCAGCGATGGACCATATGCTTCACGCAGGAAGACATATTGGCCACCCGCGCGCGGCCACATCGCCGCTAGCTCTGCGCAACAAAGCGCGCCAGTGATCGTTAGGACTCCGGCAAGCGCCCAGGCCACCAGCAACCAGCCAGGGGCGCCGACGAGTCGTGAAGACTCAGCTGAAGTGAGGAAGATACCCGAGCCAATCATAGAGCCCACGACGATCATCGTGGCATCCAGAAGGCCGAGGCCGCGTACGAGTTTGCCAAGGGGAGAAGCTTTATCGTCGCTCATTGTGCGTGAGGGTATAGTGGTGTTTCCCGTTCACTGTCAAGAAAAGTTCGCCATTAACAACCTGAAGCTCTTGGTTCGCTGATATGTGGTTATTAATGGCCTGCGATGCCGGGAGTATTTCGGTTATCGTCAGGCAGACCAATAAGGCGCAATCAGATTTTGAGCGAGGCCGCGAAAGAGCCCTCTTGACACTCCCCTTAACGCTCCAATAGTCTTGTTGAGTTCAAATCCTAAGTCACGATCACCCGCCACTCTAACTCCGGGAAAACTAAAGGACCCTTCGTTAATGATTAAGGAACAAATTATCTCCCTGATAACCGAAAAGCAGGCTCACGTCGGCGTGATCGGGTTGGGCTACGTCGGTTTGCCGTTACTCGCTGAATTTGCCGGCAGGGGCTTCCAGGCTACCGGCTTTGAAGTTGATACCAACAAGGCCGCACAAATTAATTCCGGCGTGTCATACATCGGGGACGTACCGACCGAGGTGGTAAAGCGATTGGTTGATGACAAACTTCTGCGCGCCACCGTGGATTTTGAAAATCTGAAGGACTGCGACGCGATCATCATTTGCGTTCCTACGCCTTTGCGTAAGACGAAGGAGCCAGACGTTTCTTACATCCTTGCCGCGGCAGAAGAAATCCAGAAACGGTTGCGACGTGGTCAACTGATTATCCTGGAGTCTACGACTTATCCCGGCACCACCAATGAAGTGTTATTGCCGATGTTTGAAGAGATGGGATTGAAACTGGACGAGGATTTCCTGCTCGCATTTTCTCCAGAGCGCGTTGATCCCGGCAACCCGCAATTCCAAACGAACAACATTCCGAAAGTGGTGGGCGGTGTGACAGAGGACTCTACTGCCGTCGCTACTCATCTCTATTCGCAGATCGTTAAAGACGTGCATGCTGTTAGCTCAGCGCGTGTAGCCGAGACCGCAAAGCTTTTGGAAAACACTTTCCGCGCTGTGAACATCGGCATGGCAAACGAGATGGCCCGGCTATGCTACGCACTCAACATCGACACGTGGGAAGTGATTCGCGCAGCCGCCACTAAGCCGTTTGGCTTCATGCCGTTTTATCCCGGGCCGGGAATCGGTGGACATTGCATCCCTCTCGACCCGCACTACCTCTCCTGGAAAGCGCGGCAGCACGGATTTGACTCGCGCTTCATCGGTCTTGCTGAAGAAGTGAACTCGCGGATGCCTGATCATGTAGTGCAACTGGTTTCTGATGGACTGAATGATGAACGCAAGGCTATGAAGGGTTCGCGCGTGTTGTTGCTGGGCGTGGCTTACAAGAAGGACATCAATGATGTGCGTGAGAGTCCGGCGCTTTCGATCATCGACCGGCTGCGCGCGAAAGGCGCCGACGTGCACTACCACGATCCTTTCGTAGAAGAGATTCGTTTTGATGATGCCCATACCGAAAGTGCCGGCGAGCCGCTCGCGTCTGAGCCACTTACTGACGAAGCTCTGAGCGCAGCCGATTGCATAGTAATCGTTACGGACCACAGCGAGATCGATTACGGCCGGGTCTGCAAGTTGACCTCGCTGATAGTTGACACTCGTAACGCGCTCAATGGAGACCTGCGCCGCGACAGTAGCGCGCGTATCATACGACTCTAGTCCCAAGTCCAACGCGAATCTGAGCTCGGTGTTGGACCTTAGACAAATTGGATGTTGGACTGCATGAATGCTTAAGGTCATTAACGTAGTCGGTGCCCGGCCGAACTTTATGAAGGTCGCGCCCATCGTCGAGGCCATGAAGCGGCGCGAACACCAGTTCACGCCGCTCGTTGTTCATACGGGGCAGCACTATGACGCGATGATGTCCGATGCATTCTTTCGCGACCTGGAATTGCCCGAACCTGATCTCTTCTTAAATGTCGGCTCCGGTTCACACGCGGTCCAGACCGCCGCGGTGATGGAAAAGTTTGAGCCGGTCTTGTTGCAGGAGAAACCTGACTGGGTACTGGTGGTGGGAGATGTGAATTCCACTCTCGCCTGCGCGCTGGTCTGCGTCAAGCTGGGCATCAAGGTGGCCCACGTTGAAGCCGGACTGCGCAGTCGCGATCGCTCCATGCCGGAAGAGATCAACCGGTTGCTCACTGATCAGATTTCCGACTTACTGTTTACGTCGTCACAAGATGCTGACGACAATCTGCGCGCGGAAGGGATCCCTGACGAGCGCATTCGATTCGTCGGCAACGTCATGATCGACTCGCTGCTGAAGCAAGTCGAGCGCGCGTCGAATTCAACAATTCGTGAGACTTTGGGTGTTGCTGGTAAGGACTACGCGGTCCTGACACTGCATCGGCCCTCGAACGTGGATGATCGCAATACGCTCGCGCGCATCCTGAATTCACTCGAAGAGATCTCTCAACGCTTGCCGATCATCTTCCCTTTGCATCCACGCACACGCAAGACCATTACAGAGTTTGGTACGTCGTCGCTCATTGAACGAACGCAGGGCCTCACTTTGATCGATCCACTTGGCTACCTCGATTTCCTGAGACTCTATAGCGGAGCACGTCTGGTGTTAACGGATTCCGGTGGTATTCAGGAAGAGACGACCGTGCTCGGCATTCCCTGTCTGACTTTGCGCGAAAACACCGAGCGGCCGATCACGGTTGAGATTGGAACGAATACGATCGTCGGCTCGGATCGCGGGCGGATCATCAGCGCAGCGTTAGCTGCGCTGAACAGCTCCGCCACTGAGAACCGGCGCGTGCCTCCCTTGTGGGACGGGCAGACGGCTGATCGTATACTCGACGCGTTGTGGGAAACGACCATTCATCCCGGATAGTCTGACTGGATGACAATCATTCGTAGAATCAAGCGCGCTCTTCGTGGAGAGGTAGCGGCTAGAACGCTCGCCCTTGAAGCGGTTAGACGAAGAAAGATCTCTTCGCAGCAGAGTCGTGAACGCGCGACGCTGGATCAGGAAACAAGCCGGAATGCCGGACTCCGCGCCGAGTTCGCGGAGCTGGACGCCGCGAAACTCCTAAATCATTTTCGCAGCCGGCGCGAGCCGCAATTCTTTTCCGGGTTCAGCGAGCTTGCCAGCACGAAGGACTTGCAACAGCGAATCTTCCCGGAAGAGACGCGCGCGTTGTTAGCAGCTGCCGAGCGAATTACCAACGAACACTCCTGGCCAGTGCTTGGCCTTGGCGATCAATCTTTCGGTTCGCCGATCGAGTGGCACCGGGATTTGCTTTCCGGGATCACCTGGCCGCTCGACTACCACGCTGACATCAATCTCCACCGCAACGATGGCTCCGACGTGCGAATCGTTTGGGAGCTGAATCGTTTGCCGCAGCTCCTGACGCTTGCCCGCGCATATGCAGTCACCAACGACGAACGCTTCAGCCTGGAGTTCTTTCAGCAGCTAGCGAGCTGGGGCGCGGCCAATCCCCTGGGACGCGGCGTGAATTGGAACTGCGCAATGGAAGTTGCCCTGCGGGCAATGAATCTCCTCGGAGCATTAGAAATCTTTCGTCACTCCTCGCATCTGGATGAAGCGCGACTCAGCGCCCTACTCGCGTTGTTCGATCAGCATGGGACGTTCATCCGCAAACATCTCGAGTTCTCACACATCGTCACCAGCAATCATTACCTTTCTGACATCGTCGGACTGCTGTGGTTGGGAATCATGCTGCCGGAGTTACAAGACGCAGCTGACTGGCGCGATTTCGCGTTGCGTGAATTGCTGAGCGAGATGGACAAGCAGGTGTTGGACGACGGTGCAGATTTCGAAAGCTCTACCGGATACCATCGCTTCGTGCTCGAGTTGTTTCTTTACTCTTTCATACTCTGTCGCGCCAACGCGATTGAGATTGAAAGTAGCTACTGGGACAAACTGCGACGCATGCTGGAATATCTTGCTGCATATCTTCGTCCCGATGGATTCGCGCCGCTAATCGGTGACTCAGACAGCGGTCAGGTATTTCCTCTTTGCCACCACAGCGGCGATGATCATGCTTATGTCTTAGCCGTAGGTGCAGCGTTTTGCGCCGATGCCAATCTCAAAACACCCAGACTGAGTCTGGCACCGGCGGTACTATGGTTGCTTGGTTCAAAAGGAATTGGTGACTATCAAGACCTGGAAGAGACGCCGGCGACTTCCAGGAGTTTTCCCGATGCGGGCACTCACATTCAGCGCGACGGCGATCTCTACCTCGCATTCAACACGAGTGGGGCCGGCATCAGTGGCCGCGGATCTCACGGACACAACGATGCGTTGTCTATCGAAGTGTCCGCTTGCGGACGACCGTTCATCGTCGACCCCGGCACTTACGTCTACACCGCGGACTTACACGAGCGCCATCTCTTCCGCTCGACGGCGTACCATTCGACGGTCGAGATCGACGGCGTGGAACAGAGCACGATCGATGAGCAGGTGCCATTCGTCATTGGCGACGAGGCGCAGGCGCGTGTGTTGGAACTGAACTTCGGACCTATCCTGGAAGTGGTGAAGGCTGAACACCGCGGATACTGTCGGTTGCCTCAGCCTGTTACTCATCAAAGGCGTGTCGAATTCAATAAACAACGACGCTACTGGTTTTTGTCAGACAGGCTGATGGGGGAAGGCAAGCACGATCTTTCTTTTCGTTTTCACTTCGCCCCAGCATTGGACGTTCGCATCAACTCCCTCGGATCTGTAGAGCTCAGCGATACCACGAGTGGTGCGCGATTGTTGATCTCGGCTCGTGACAGCGCTCAGCATGCTCATAAGCCAGACCTTGAGAGGCAATTTTCATCATTCGACTATGGAAGGAAGGATGTTTCCGTCGCAGCTTGTTGGCGGATTGAGACCAGCCTACCCTTTGAGCTTAGTTTTGTGATTGTCCCAGTGTGCGCGGGAGAAGATGAGAGCGAACGGCTGAGTGCTGCTTTTGAGTTTGAGGAATGAAAAAGTTTTGAATGGTTGCAACGGAACGGGAGCAAGCCCACCTTCCCAACCGCGAGACCAGTGATCTTGATAATTGCTTTCACCATTGGAAGCCTTTCGATAGATATCGATGAATCCTAGAATCTATCTTGCCTTTGTTGACGACTGGGAGCTGAGCGGCAACGGCTCCGGGGACATCCGCGAGCTGCAGTTCCGCCCAATGCGCGAGCTGGTCAAGATCTACAACGCGCACGGCATCCGAGGTTCGTTCAATGCGGAGATGATGCAGCAGCTTTCATTCAGAAGACATCAGCTCCTCCATCCTGAATTGAAAGTGCTGGCGGATGAGTGGGATGAAACTGTCCGCGAGACCTTACGGCAGGGCCACGATATCCAGTTGCATGTTCATCCTCAATGGAGCAACGCCGCATATGACAACGGCGCTTGGCGACTAACTGCTGACTGGTCGATCCTCAACTACGGGCCCGACGATGCTTTCGAAATGATGCGCGCGGGAAAGGATTATCTCGAAAGCCTCTTACGTGCCGTTGATTCTGCGTATCGCTGCGTCTCATTCCGCTCCGGCGCCTGGTGTATTGCGCCGTCGCCGCACTTGCTCGGACTGCTAGTGAAGCTTGGAATCGTCTTCGACATGAGCATCGTCGGTGGCGTGCGCTACGAAACGCAGAACATCAATCTCGACTACACAAACTGTGAAGAGGACTTCTTGCCTTACTACCCGATGATGACCGACGCGCGCCGCATCTCCGACAAGATTGAGCCCATCATCTGTGTTCCCACAAACCACTTCTACGGCTCGCGGCGCCAGGTCTTCAAACATCACCTCAGCAAAGCCTGGGGACAGGTTAAGAAACGCATTGCTCCGTCGCACGCAAGTTCAAGCAGTAGCCGCAGCGTTGAGGCTTACGGGCATGAGTGGGCGGAGCACCGACACGCTTCAACTCTTACACGCGTCTACGAGAAGGGTGTTGTGCCGTACTTCAAAGGCAAGCATCTGATCTCGGACATCGCGCAACTCGACTACGCTCTTCTCAAGGAGATGCTGGCCTCAATTCGGCGACGCGCGCGGGAGAGTGGACAGACAGAAGTACCTGTAATTCTAGAGAACCACACCAAAGACGTTCAGGACTTTTCGCACATTGAACGTTTCATCGCCGACGTTGCCCAAGCTGACGACATCACATGTGTGACGCTCACCGATCTTGCAAGCGAGTTCAACAAGGGCCGATTCGCAATCAGGATGGCGGCATCCGGATGAGCCGCAGCAAGGAATTGATCGCGAACGCATTGCGACGACGTTTGGAGGAAGCCTGCGAGCGGATCGCTAAGCTTTCCCCTCGAGAATTCGGCGAGCGCGAAGAATTCGTTTCAAATTTGAGCCGCAGCTTCGCGATGGGATCTTCATTCGTTACCGGCCTGTCCTTTAATCCTGCGACGTGGATGGCTTCCAACAGCGATTGTCTTTCGACATTGTCCGCGCTGGCATTGGGTTCCACTGCTGCGCTTGAGCCCGATACATCTCCGCCCACTGGGACCGCGGGCGTCTCGCCCGCAATGAGCGCCGTCAGGCGCGACAAGTCATTCGTTGAATCCCTGCACGAAGCGAGACGCGATCCGGATCAAGCGTTCCGCCTGCTCAGCGAACGCTATGCATGTCCCCTCAACTTCGCTTTCGCTGATGAGGCGCCGGTTCGCGAGTACCTGCTAACGCGTTTGATGGTGCAATGGCGCGGCAAAATCAAGCGCAATTCGATTGCGGCCGCAGAGAGTGACACGCTGCTACTACAACTCAACCTGATCGCGATCCATGCGTCACTCAGCACTGATTTGAGGTTTCTTGATGCGCTGAACTACTATTACGAATCGATACCCGCAGACCGGCAGCCACAAATGCAGAACAACTGGCTGCTGGTTTCTTACTTTGCGCTCTACGCTCAGGCGCTGGCCGCATGGCTTTCGAGAACATAACGAATGCGTACAGGCATCCTGGCAAACTCCCTAACCGCAGCGATAAAGATCTACAACCAGGTAAAGACCGTTCCTGACTGCGACGTTTTCATTCTGCTTTGCCCTGTCGGACAAGAATCGCGACTGCGCGGAGTCGCGGGACATCTGGCTCGGCTCGGTTTAAGAAGCGGACGGTTAAGATCACTATCGCTACTAATGCGGGGAAGAGTGTTGTTGCTTGATCGACCTCTCGATGATCAGCGCACGGTCGATCGACTAGCGAAACTCAAACTCGACGTCGGCCTGCATCGCACCGGCTCGATCTACAAGATCCCGACGATAAATGCTTTTCGGCTCGGCATTCTGAACCCGCATATCGGGTTGTTGCCTGAATACCGGGGGCGAAACGTGTTGGAGTGGACACTCCTCGAAGGCGGCAAAGTTGGCATCACCGTGTTCTTCGTTGACGACGGCATCGATACAGGCGAGCGGATCGTCTTGCGCGAAGAGATCGATATCTCGCATTGCCGGACCCTTGAAGAAGCGAAGGAATTTCTTTTCTCGCTCGATGCGGTCTCCTTCAGACGTGCACTTGAAACGCTGCGCTCGGGGGAACGCGAGCTGGAACTTAACGACGGATCGGGACGCCGTTTCTACGTGATGTCGAAGCTTTTTCGCGACGTAGTGCAGCAACTGCTGGTGGCGAACAAATAATGTGCGGTATCTGCGGAGTCTGGGAATACGGTGCGACTGAAGGACGCGTGGAACGGTCGCTCGTTGCCCGCATGCGCGATCAGATGGTACATCGCGGTCCAGACGACAAGGGTGAACTGATCTTTGATCAGGCGCGCGGTGGACTGGGATTCCGCCGCCTCTCGATCATTGATCTTTCAGAAGCAGGTCACCAGCCGATGCGTGGTTGCACCGAACAACTGTGGCTGGTCTTCAACGGCGAGATTTACAATCACCTGCGCCTTCGAGAAGGTCTGGAAGCACGCGGTCATCGCTACGCCTCACGTACAGACTCCGAAACGATCCTTCATCTATACGAAGAACGAGGTTTGGATTTTGTAAACGACCTGGAGGGAGATTATGCAATTGCATTGTGGGATGAGGCTCGCGAACAGCTCGTCCTCGTGCGCGATCGCATCGGCGTTAAGCCGCTCTACTTCTACCACAGGGATGGCCGGTTCATTTTTGCGTCCGAAATTAAAGCGATCCTCGAGCATCCCGCAGTAACACCTGATGTGGACGAGCCGTCGCTCTATCACTACCTCACCTTTCTGACGACGCCGCCACCGCAGACTCTTTTCAAGAACATTCAAAAACTCCCTGCCGGTCATATGCTCGTTGCGAAGCGCGACGGGACGGTGAACATCAGTCAGTACTGGGATGCTTTGCCTCCGGTCGTAACTGAGGTCCGCAGCGATGAGGAACATAAGCAGGAGATTCTCCGTTTGCTACGGTCGTCGATCACGAAACGAATGATGTCAGACGTGCCTTTCGGAGTGTTTTTATCGGGCGGAGTTGACTCGTCCGCCAACGTGGCATTGATGTCTGAACAGATGTCGCGGCCGGTTGAGACCTTCACCGTTGGCTTCAGTGACGCGGAGTATCTCAACGAACTGGACTCGGCCCGTCGCATCGCGCGCGAGTTCTGCACCAATCATCACGAAGTAATCATCTCGGAAAAGGAGATGCAGGCGTTTCTCCCGGATCTAATCTTTCATCAGGACGAACCGATTGGTGACCCTGTATGTGTGCCGCTGTATTACGTTTCAAAGCTCGCGCGTGAGTCGGGAACAATCGTTGTTCAGGTTGGTGAAGGCGCCGACGAAATCTTCAGCGGCTACGAAAACTACGTACGGCATCTGCGCATCTATGAGAACTTTTGGCGACACGCTGAGCGAGTGCCGCGCGGGATTCGCAGTGCGCTTTCCGGTATAGCTGGTCCGGTGTTAGCCGCGACAGGCAAGAAGCGAATGGCGGTAGAACTGCTGCGACGCCTGGGAGCGGACGAACCGCTCTTCTGGGGCGGTGTTGTTGTTTATGATGAGAAATTGAAGACTCGCGTGTTGTCCCAGCGGATGCGAGAGCGTTTCAACAACTTCTCATCGCTGGAAATTGTTAACTCCTATCTGGATCACATCGCGAGCGAGCGGCCCGATTCAGATTTCCTCGCGCGCATGACGTATCTGGAGTTGAAACTACGCCTTCCCGAGTTACTGCTGATGCGCGTTGATAAGATCACGATGGCGACGAGTGTGGAAGCGCGGGTCCCGTTCCTCGATCATCATCTAGTCGAGTATGCGATGGGGCTGCCACGGTCGTTAAAGGTGGAGGGCAAGAGCGGCAAGCACATACTCAAGCGTGCGCTGGAGGAGGTCCTGCCAAACGATCTCCTCTACAACCGAAAGCGCGGGTTTGGCGCGCCCGTACGCGAGTGGTTCCGCGATGGACCTGGCAGTTGGTTTGATTCGCACTTAATGAACTCGACCATGCGGAAACGTGAGTTTCTCGATTACGCTTTTGTGGGACAGCTCCTGGATGAACATCGTCGCAAACAGAAGGATTGGGGCTTTCAGCTGTGGGCGCTGCTTAATCTGAGTCTTTGGTATGAACGTTGGATTGACCAGGGGTGAACCGGAAGCGAGACGCGGAGACGCGGGGATGCGGAGCGGGACAGCGAGCGGGGAGAATTTCTTTTGAGGAGTGAGGAAGAGGAGAGAACGCCATTGGATAGGGATCGCGAGACATCGACGCGAGAAATCTCCGCGTCTCCCCCTCCCCGCATCTCCGACTCTGACCCCTCCGCGCCGCGCTTTTCAACGCAGATCGCCTGGACCTTTGGTGTGCGGCTGCTGATGACTGTCAACAGCGTTGTCGCCGGAGTGATCGTCGCGCGGTGGCTTGGTGCGGAAGGCCTGGGTCAGCTGGCTGTGATCAACGTATCAGTTGCGACGATCGTTCAGCTGGCGAGTATTGGCCTGCCATCCGCGAATACCTATTTCATCGCTCAGGATAGTCGTCATCTGGCGGCGGCCGCGATCAACTCGCTGCTGTTCTCGCTCATTGTTGGTTGCTTGCTTGCGCTCGGACTGACCGGACTCGCCGTTTGGCGGCCGGACTGGTTCGGCTCCATTTCGCCGCGCCTGATCGGAGTCGCGGCTGTCTCTATTCCTTTCCAGTTACTGACACTCATCGGACTCAACATCTTTCTCGCGCTGGGCCGGATCCGCCGGTTCAACCTTCTCGATCTTGCGGGACAGGTGTTCGTACTCATCAACGCACTAGTCGTCCTTGTCATCCTGAAAGCCGGACTCAGCGCACTCGTTTCCCTCAATACGGCGACAAGCGTTCTAATCGGAGTCCTCATCGTGGTCCTGGTTGCGACACACGGGACCACACTGAAGGACAAACGACGCTGGCGTCCGGATCTGGCCCTGCTGAGAAGGATGATGAGCTACGGCATCAAGTTTCATATCTCGATTCTGGCGGGCGCGCTGATCTTCCGTGCAGACCTTTTGGTCGTGAATCACTTTCGCGGATCGTCGGAGGCAGGCGTCTACAGCGTTGCTTCACAAGTTGCGATGATGTTGATGCTGCTGCCTGGCGTGATTGCCACGTTGCTCTTTCCGCGAGTGACTGCCGAGCAGGACGTGCGCGGCGAAACGACGTGCCTCGTGAGCAGGCACACTGCATTTGTCATGCTCGTGTGTTGCCTCGCAGCGATCCCTTTTAGTTACTTGCTCCCGCTGCTATACGGGCGAGCCTTTTCCGATGTGCCCTGGCAGATACTGATACTGCTTCCGGGTGTTTACCTGATCGGAATCGAATCTGTACTTGTGCAACATCTGAATGCCATCGGACTGCCCCGGGCGATTCCTCTGTTCTGGCTGGTTACGCTGCTGATAAACATCATCCTTGTGTTCGCACTAGTCCCGCGCTTCGGCGCACGCGGTGCGGCCCTGGCTTCCACGATCAGCTACGCCCTGATCTTCATCCTGATCGCGAGGCAGTTTCGCGCAAGCACCGGACGTCCTCTGGCAGATGCACTTCTGATGCGCGGTGGGGAGTTTCGCCGGCTGCTGGTGCCACGGGACTTCAGGCAGTCTCGAGGAACGCTGTAATGAAGCTCCTGTTGCTTGTGTTGAGCGGTGATGCGCAACGCGCTCGTGAGAAGCTTGCAGAGTTGTTTCCTCGGGCCTCGGTAGAAACGATTCCCCGCGGCGAGCTCGAAACCGGCAGCCTCACGTCGCGTCTCAAAGCGTTACGAAAACATAAGGCCGACGTCTTTGCCCTCGCCACAGAACGGCTCGCGTGGCAGCGCGGCCAAAGTCTGTTCATGTTGTTTGGAGCGTTAACCGGCGCGCAGGAATGCGTGATGCTTGATGCACACGGCGGCGTCAGACGGGAATCTCGCGTCTCGCTGCTCACTCGCGCGCCCTCGCGGATCGCACGCGAAACTACATTGAGCAAGTCTACTGTCTCACGAGCGCGCCGCGAGTTGCTGGCGCTCGAACGTGAAGTTGAGCAGCGCTCCTCGAGGTCAATAAAGAACTTGCCGGCACCCAGCGACGCAACGCCTCGCGACAAAGACCAGCCTCGCATTGTTTATCTGCGAGCGACGCCCGGCCCCGGCACGACTGCAGGTGGTGCTTCCAGTCACATTAAGGGAGTTGTTAATGGGCTCCGCGATCTCGGCGCAGAGGTTGAGATCGTTAGCAACGACGGTATCGCGGGTCTCGATGATTCCGGATTAACGATCATCGGCCCGGAGCCAATGGGATCAACCCGGGCTGTGTTTGATATCCATAATAACTCCGTGCTCACTCGCGGTGCGCTTCCGCTAATTCAGCTCAGTGCACCCGATTTCATCTACCAGCGCTATGCTCGCTTCAGTTGGGCCGGAGTTGTGGCGAGCTTGCGCACGAACCGTCCGCTCTTCCTGGAATACAACGGTTCAGAAGTGTGGGTGGGCAGGCATTGGGACCACGTCAACCGGCTCGACTTGCTCGAGCGATACGAACGCTTGAACCTCGCTGCCGCCGCGTGCATTTTCGTCGTCTCTGATGTCGAGCGGAAAAATCTCGAACGCGTGGGCATTCCTGTTGCGAAGATCATCGTCAATCCCAATGGCGTGGATACCGAGACCTTCCGTCCGGGCGTCGGCGGTGATCGAGTCCGCCGCGACCTGGCAATCGATGCTGACGAAACTGTCGTCGGCTTCGTCGGAACATTCGGCCCGTGGCATGGCGTGCTCGCATTGGCCCAGGCGATCAAGCTAGTTCCCGCCGGCTCGCGCATCCGTTATCTTCTCGTCGGAAGCGGCAGTCTTCAGGACGAGATGAAGCGTCTCCTGGAAGCGGAGTATGAAAGCGGGCGAGCAATCTTCACCGGCGCAGTCGGACACAAGGAAGTGCCCGCGTTACTGGATGGCTGCGACGTGCTCGTGTCTCCGCACATTCCGCTAGCTGCGGGAGCAGAGTTTTTTGGTTCGCCCACGAAACTTTTCGAATACATGGCGATGGGGAAGAGCATTGTTGCCAGCAGGCTTGGTCAGATAGGCGACGTCTTGAGAGACGAGGAAACGGCGCTACTTGTTGAACCTGGGAACGTGCAGGAGTTGGCGGCTGCAATCATCCGACTGGCCCAGACCCCCGCGTTACGCGAACAACTTGGCACGGCTGCCCGACGCGATGCGATCGAGCACCACACCTGGAAGCGCAACGCAGCAAAGATACTCGGCGCATATCGCTCCTCGTTGGAAGAACAAAACGTAAAGGTCGGTTTGGAACCGCGTGTTTCCTGAATTGCGTTAGTTCAGTAAGATGTTGATGTACGCAACTGACTACCGTTCATGATCAAATCTGCACCGGACATGGAAGAGTTCAAACCGCTGCTTGAAGAGCAGAAGCAACGCACACGCGAGCAATGGAGCCAGGATCCTTGTGGCGCAGAGAGCGATCGAGAGAATGAATTCGGCACCCGGGAATTTTTCGACGCCATCGAAAGAGTGCGCTACCAGGAATACGCTCCCTGGATGCCGAAGCTGATGGGCTTCGATCAATTTGCCGGCGCTCGCCTGCTCGAGGTTGGCTGTGGCATGGGTACAGACCTGCTGCAGTTCGCGCGTGGCGGCGCAATCTGTACCGGAGTCGATCTGACTCCGCGATCGATCGGCATCACACGTCAGCACTTTGCTGTGTACGGAGAACAGGGCGACTTCATGATCGCCGACGGAGAGCGATTGCCGGTGCGCTCGGCCAGTCTCGATGTTGTGTACTCGAATGGAGTGTTACATCACACGCCCGACACTGCCGGCGCCATCGGTGAACTGCACCGTGTGCTCAGGCCGGGTGGGGTTGCCAAGGTGATGCTTTATTACAAGCACTCACTCAACTACTGGGGAGAGATAATGCTGCACCGGGGAATTCTTGGTGGTGAGTTACTCCGTGGCCGCTCGCCTGAGGAGATCATGAGCCGCTGGGTTGAGTATTCTGCGCACAACGCCCGACCGGTTGTTAAAGTCTACACTCGCAAGCAGGCACTGGAGCTCTTCAAACGCTTTTCTGAAATCAAGATTGATGTCGAGCAGCTGGTCCGTTCGGAATTTCCGCTCCTCGGTCGCTTTATTCCGGAGAGTCTCTTCGCGTCACTGAGAAAGAACATCGGCTGGAATCTAATCATCACCGCGCGAAAGTAAGCGATAATCACACCGGGACCCCTACAACTTCCGGGCGGACAGCGCGATGACATCACTGCCACAAAGCTATTCTCGTGTATTACTGCTGCTGCTGGTGCTTGTCTGCTCGTTCGCGGTGCGGGGGCTGACCATGCGGTTCGTGCGCGATCATCTTTCCGACCCAGGCTGGTTTCAATCCGGTACCTACGCACACTTCGATCTACAGGCCCAGAACATTCTGGACGGCAAGGCATCAATGTTCTGGATCGACGACCCCTCGCGAACCGAAGCAGCGGTTTATCCTCCGGGTTATTCGCTTTGGCTAGCATTCGTCTACAAGGTTACAGGGGAGCGATCGGCTTTCGTAGTGCAGATATTTCAGTGGGTAATGGACGCGTTGTCAGTCCTGCTCGTCGTTGGTGTGGGCACCACGGCTTTCGGATTTCGCGTCGGCTGGATCAGCGGACTACTCGCGGCACTCGCTCCTCAATTAGCGTTGTACGGCGTAACGCCGATGGCTGACGCGCCGACAAGTTGGCTGGTTGTTGGCGGCGTCTGGATGCTGTTACTCGCGGTCAGGAAGCAGAGTGTCGGGTTTGCACTTGGCGCCGGCTTACTGCTGGGAGCGTCATGTTGGCTCCGGGCCAATGCGCTCTTGCTCGCAATCGGGTGTGCCGCTGCTCTGTTTCTTTTTGTGCGGAGCGAGCGGCGTACGCGCCTGCAGTTGAGTTTGAGTGTGGCGCTCGGCGCGGCGATACTGATCGCGCCGCTGCTGCTTCGCAATGCTGTGACTTTCCGCGCGTTCGTTCCAACCGGGCTCGGCATGGGCACCAATCTCTGGGAAGGCATCGGTGAGAGCGAGCGTGCGGCGGAGTTTGGTGCTGTGATGGGCGACAGCCGGCTGGTCGAACAGGAGCGCAAGGAAATGGAGCTGCCGGCTGATGCGCCGCTTGATCTGTACTGGCCCAACGGAGTTGAGCGCGATCGCGCTCGCACACGAAAAGCATTATCAGTTATTGCGGCTCATCCGGTTTGGTATAGCGGACTGATGCTGCACCGCATGTGGGGCATGCTCAAATTTGGCGGTGCCCCGCTTCCTTACTATGGCAGCATGGGCATCAACGTCACGAGTCAGAAGACTCTTCCCGCGTCCGGGCAAGGCAGAATCTTCGCAATTCCAGTTAACTTTTTGGGAATGGTCCAGAGTGTTCTTCGTTGGGTCGCGTTGCCGCTGATCATAGCGGGGATCGTCCTGGGCTTCCGGCTAGACCGTCTTGTCATGGGCCTGTTACTTCCGACGATTCTTTACTATCTGGTGATCGGGTCGGGGCTGCACATGGAGATACGTTACGGTCTGCCAATGCAGGCGCTACTGTTGGTGTTTGCGGGACTGACGGTGGATCGACTCTACGGAAGGATGAAGGATGAAGGATCAGGGATGAAGGATTTCCTACTGCGCCTACTGCCTTCAGCCCACTGTCCCCTGACCACTGATGAAGAAAAGACTACTGAATTATCTCGCCTGTCCCGCTTGTAAGAGTGACATCACTCTGGAAACGGGAACTGAAGGCAGTGATCAGGAGATCATGGAAGGCGTCTTGCGCTGCGCCGGATGTATCCGCACGTTCCCTATCGTTCGTGGTGTGCCGCGCTTTGTAGATCTCGGAACGATCGATGATGAGAAAGCCGCGACCGCGTCCAGCTTCGGTTGGCAGTGGCAGCACTTTACACAGGAAGACGAGCGTTACGCAGAACAGATGCTGGGGTGGCTGCAGCCCGTAAAACCGGAATTTTTCCAAGGCAAGGCTGTGCTTGAGGGAGGTTGCGGCAAGGGACGTCACACGCAACTGGCCGCCAGTTGGGGCGCGCGCGATGTTGTCGGAGTTGACTTGAGTGATGCTGTCGAATCAGCGTTTGCGGCAACGCGCGGTTCGGAGAATGTATATATCGTCCAAGCTGATCTCTGCAATCTGCCGCTGAAACCTGTGTTTGATTACGCCTTCAGCGTCGGCGTCATTCATCATCTCGCCGAACCACGGCTCGGGTTTCGCTCGCTTGCCTCAAAAATAAAACCTGGCGGTCACTTCTCCGCCTGGGTCTACGGTGCCGAAAACAATGGTTGGATCACGCGCTTCGTTGATCCGGTGCGCACCCGGGTCACGTCCAGCATGAATCGCCGGGCTCTGCTTCATCTCTCTCGACTGCCAACCGCATTGCTCTATTCCGCAACGAAACTGTTGTACGGCCCACTCAACAGATCGCGCACCGGTGCTGGAATCGCGAACCATCTTTTCTACAACGCCTACCTGAACGCCATCTCAGACTTCGGCTGGAGAGAACAACATACAATCGTCTTTGATCACCTTGTTGCGCCGACAGCGCACTACATCTCACGAGCAGAGTTTGCGGCGTGGTGGGAAGATATCGGCATCAGTTCGCCCACCATCACCTGGCATAACAAGAACAGCTGGTCTGGGTTTGGGCAGATTCGGAAAGCAGTAGGCAGTAGACAGTAAGCAGTAGTTTTAGTTTCTTGGCGTACCTCGTGTCCTTGGCCGCTTGGCGGCGATGAATCCGGCCGTCAGACTGCTCATCCCTGACTGCACCAGTCCAAACAACAACCAAAGCGAAACAGCACCGAAGATCGTCAGGAAGTAGTGAATGATGATCACATAACGACGCTCAGTGTGGAGGGCGGACTGTACGATGAGGTAGTAGAGCGGAACGCTGAGCAGCATCAGCACCGCGCGCCCGCGTCCCGCGCCAAGCAGCGCAACGATCCCCAGGATCGCCAGGGGCAGCATCCACGCAGTGAGGAAGAAGCGTTGCAGGTTGCGGATAACAAACCGCGGATAACGAGTCCACCGGTACGCGCTGGGGCCAAGGTCAAACAGTCGTGCCGTTCCTACCAGCGCGATCGGCGGCCCCGGCGTTGATGCATTATTGGCGAAGACCAGTCGCACGGTGGAAGCGCTGCCGCTGACAAAAGGGATTTCAAGGCGACGCACCGCCTGATCAGCGGGGGCAATTCCTTCGACCAAATCAATTACCATTGCCGCCAACACCTGCGTTTGATTTTCATCAGTGACTTTGATGAGCGCGCGACCCTCCTCTAGTTTCAAAGGCAAGCGGAATAGATAATCTCGATCTTGCTCCACAGTGATGTGCGGCGACACGATTTGGTTTCCATACTTCGTTTCGTCGCCGACGAGTCGCAGCATCCGGCCGTCGTCAACCAGATCAACGCGAGCTTTGCCGGAGGCGACTCCACCCGCTCCGATCACTTCCGCTGGGGCGTAGCTCCACACGGGCTCAAGTCTGTCAGCGATTGCGAGCGAGTGGGACACGGGAGCTTCAGGTGAAACCAAGGGAACGCGATCGAGCTTTAACGAAGCCACAGCCCGACGGCCAATCACTCCTGCAAACCAGACGGGATGCGAGCGGATTACCGCGAAGCCGCGCGCAGTGCGCATTCGTTCTCGTTGAATGCCGTCCTGGCCAAAAAGCAAGAGTGCGTAATCCGGCCGGTGATACCACTCCGCTTCTTGTCTCATTATTCCCAGGTCCGTGATCGGAATATTGAACCGTCCCTCCGCGTCGTAGTCGGCGATGCCCTCCAGCAGTGTCTGCCCGGCACCAAGCGAAAGCGGCACGAAGTGATGGAAGACAACGTAATTTTTGATTGTGATTGGCATGATCATAAGTACAGCTCCCGCGACAATAGCTGAAGCTAAACGGAGCCTGTTCTCTCGTTGCAGCGAGAGGAAGGTCATGACCGCGAGGAAGGGAGCAAGCAGCAGCGCGTTCGCTCGCAGCCAGCAAGACAGCCCGATCAAAATTCCTGCGAGAGCGAAGGCCAGCAGACGCGGGCGTCGCGCGCGTACCAACAGGTAGATCGCCAGAAGGATTGGCAGCCCTGCAAGGGAGTCCGGCAAGACCAGCACCGAGTGATAGGCGAACTGCGGCGAAAGCGTGGCCAACAGTCCCGCGATCAACGCCACCCCAAGCGGCAACAGCTCAAAAGCAATCAGGAAGACCAAAACAGCGGCGCAGGAGTCACAAGTGATTTGCACGAACTGGACCGCGTTGTCTGAATCGCCAAGGACTTTGAAAATGCCGGCCAGCACGATGGGATAACCGGGTGGGTGACCCATCCTGTTAATGTCCGTGAGAAAAGCTTTGAACTCGTGTCTGGCAAGAAGGTCGGCGGAATACTTATAATCAGAAGTAACGTAGGTCTGCACTTTCCAAACTTCAAGGTGCAAGTCGTGCCAGGTGAGGAGCCGCACTCCCAGCGCCACAATGAAAACCAGCAGAGATATTGTGAGTAGTTGTTTGGACTTGGAGCGTTTGGGATCGCCACTCTGGGCGATCACCACTAGTTGATGTTTTAGCCTGCCGGATACTGGGGTCACGATTGAGCCAAGGGGAACGTGTAACCGCCAGGACGCCAAGGGGTGCAGAGTTCGCCGGTTTCCAGCTATAAAAAGATGACTCTACCGCTAGCCTTTAAAGATCATTATTGACTCGGCGAACTTGGCGACGCTTGGCGTCCTGGCGATTACAGCGCCTCCCGCTTTCCCTGGGATTACAGATCGAACACTAGGTTCCCGCAGTCGAGCTCTTGCGCTGTGTGGAACGATACCAGTTGACCGTTGCTCGCAAGCCAGCGTTGAAGTCAGTGCTCGCTTTGAAGTCAAACAACTCGACAGCGCGCGAGACATCCAGCGCACGTCTCGGTTGGCCGTCCGGTTTGGTACTGTCCCAGACGATCTCGCCTGCAAACCCGATCTCCTTTGCAATCCGTCCAGCCAGATCCCGGATCGAAATCTCCTGGCCTGAGCCGAGGTTTACAGGCTCCGCGCCGTTGTAACTCCCAGTCGCGAGGACGATGCCCTCTGCGGCATCGGTAACGTAAAGAAATTCTCTTGTTGCGTTGCCGGTGCCCCAGACCTCGACGCTGCTCGCTCCGTTTGCCTGCGCATCAAAAAACTTTTTGATAAGCGCCGGGATCACATGGGATGAATCAGGATTGAAGTTATCGCCCGGACCGTAGAGGTTTTCCGGCATGAGGTAGATGGAATTCAAGCCATACTGCTCGCGGTACGCCTGGGCCTGGACCAACAGTGCTTTTTTTGCGATGCCATAGGGTGCGTTCGTCTCTTCGGGATAGCCGTTCCACAGATCGCTTTCCTTGAAAGGGACAGCAGTGAATTTTGGATAGGAACAAACAGTGCCGATCGCCACAAACTTTTCTACATTGTGCAGGCGCGCGCATTCCATCACCTGCGCTCCCATCATCAGGTTCTCGTAAAAGAAACTTCCGGGGTTCTTGCTGTTCGCGCCGATGCCACCGACGATCGATGCGAGATGAATAACAATGTGCGGCTGCACATCGCGGTAGAGTCGTTCAATGTCTTTGCACCGAAGCAGATCATATTCGGCGTGACGCACCGTGAAGACACGCTCACAACCACGAGCCTCAAGCGCGGAGACGACAGACCGTCCCAGGAATCCTTCTCCCCCTGTGACACAGATTGTTTTGGTTGTCAGGAAACTACTGTTTCTCATGTTGGAGTCATAACCTAGTCGATGTCCGAAGTCATAGCAAGGAGCGATTATCGATGCCGGGTTAGC
>JBDTYQ010000026.1:0-40393 GCA_040005515.1 bacterium | reverse complement strand
TAACGAAACGTCCACCCAACTTTTCGTCTTCCTTATCTCAGACTCTCATTATCACGGTCAGCGTCGCTTTTCGAGATCATAATCGCGCAAACGACGATAGAGAGTTGAAGGTGATATACCCAGGATCTCCGCGGTCTTCCCACGATGCCAACCAGTTTGCTCCAGTGCTGAAAGAATCTGTTGCCGCTCCATGTCACGCAGCGACGCCGGCGATGCGGTCCCTGCGATCCCTGGTGCTCCCGTATCCGTGATGGTTATCGAAGCCGGCCCCGGGACAAACGCTACAGAATAAGCACCGGGACGTCCCACCTCGGGCGGTAACTCTGACAGCGTTATTCGACCATTGTTGGAAAGAATAACTGCACGCTCCAGACAATTCTTCAGTTGCCGTACATTGCCAGGCCAACTGTACGAGCGAAGCGCCTCAAGTGCTTCGGGGTCGAGCGCCGGAGGATTCGTGCCACCGACGTGCTGCAGGAGATGCTGAGCCAACGGCTCAATGTCTTCGGGCCGTTCACGCAACGGCGCAAGGCTGATCTGAAATCCGTTGATGCGATAGAGCAAGTCCGAACGGAAAGAACCATCAGCAACAACTGCGTCGAGATTGCGATTGGTAGCTGCAACGATCCGCACGTCGACCTCAACTTTTCGCACGCCGCCCACGCGGAAAAATGTTCTCGTTTCAATCGCCCGCAATAGCTTGGCCTGCAACTGCGCCGGCAGTTCGGTAACCTCGTCGAGGAAAAGCGTACCGCCGTCAGACAATTCAATCAATCCCAGCTTCCGGCCCTTAGCTCCCGAAAACGCTCCGGCCTCGTAGCCGAACAGTTCTGATTCCAGCAGCGACTCTTGAAACGCCGCGCAATTCAGATCAATGAAGGACGAGTTCGCCCGGTTGGATAAACGGTGGATCGCGTGAGCAATTAGCTCCTTGCCGGTGCCGGACTCACCTGTAATCAGAACGGAGGCATCTGAAGGAGCAACACGATCAACCAGCCTAATCGCCTCTTTCATCAATTCTGAAACGGAGACAATCTCGGGCAACGCTGACTGCCGCGCGAGTTGTTCGCGCAGCCTTAGATTGTCGACTCGCAGCCTGCGCTTCTCTACTGCCTGGCGGACGCGGACGTCGAGTTCCGCAATTCTGTAGGGTTTTGTGAGGTAGTCGTAGGCACCGAGCTTCATGGCTTCGACCGCAGTCTCCACCGTCGCCTGCCCGGTTAACATGATCACTTCCGGTGGATTTGGTCTCTCATGAACGCGACGCAGGACCTCCATCCCGTCAATTCGCGGCATGTTGATGTCGCATAGCAAAACGTCAACGTTGCTCTCCTCGAGCTTGCGCAGCGCCGCCTCGCCATCGGGTGCTGCTTGCACTCTGTAACCAAGTCGCTCAAGCTCCTTCTGCAAAACAAGTCGCAGATTAGCCTCGTCCTCGGCGATCAGAATTCGTGCTGCCTGTTGCTCGCTCAAGCGTTCGGTTCTCCGCGTGGTGTCAGATTTGGTTTGTAACGCAAACTGTAAGTTCGCGGGCGCGTTGAAATGCCAACCACCATCGCAACTAACATGCTTTACACATTAGGACACTACTCGTCTCCGACTTCATTTCGCCGGCAGAGTGATCGTGAAAGTAGTGCCGACTCCCAGGGTTGATTGCACGTCGAGACTACCGCCATGCTCCGTTAAGATACCATAACAGACTGAGAGGCCAAGTCCGGTTCCCTGCCCAACTTCTTTCGTCGTAAAAAATGGTTCAAAGATCTTCGCGAGATTTTCCGGCGCGATACCGACTCCGGTATCACTGACTTCAATCAAGAGCACCTCGCCTTCGCTGTGTGCTGAGATCGTCAGTACTCCGCCATCAGGCATTGCATCCAGCGCGTTGGTCGCCAGCGCGATCACTGCTTGTTGCAACTGTCCAGTGTCACCAAGCAGTGGGGGAAGATTGTCAGGTGCTTTGATAAGAAACTCAACCTGCCCGCCGCGCTTCTGATGAGATAACAAGCGGGCCGCCGAAGTGATCACTTGAGACAAATCGAGAAGTACGTGCTGTGAAGCCCGCGTGCGGCTGAAATCCAACAGTCCATTGGTGATGGATTTACAACGGAAGGCCTCGCTGCGAATCAGCCCCAGATATTCTTGCAGGTCATCTAATGCGGGTGACGAGGCAAACGACCCGTCCTGAATTCGCGATTCCAACGCTTCAGCACAAGCCGATATAGTTGCGAGCGGATTGTTTATCTCGTGCACTACCCCGGCGGCAAGCCGTCCAACCGCCGCGAGTTTCTCGGCGCGCGCCACGGCACGATTCGCCTCAACACGGTTTGAAATGTCCTCACCGACGGCTATCACGTGAGACACGCGGCCGCTGTCGTCGATCCACATGGGAATCTTGCTAATCAACCAATGCTTGATTTCTCCATTGGCCCACACCGCTTCTTGCTCGATGCGCTCGATCTCGCCACTTTCAAATACCTGGGCAAACTCCTGCTCCAGCACTTCACGTTTTTGCAGGGTCAATACATCGAAGATGTTTCTACCCATGACTGATCCGCGCGGGATCCCGAGCTCTCCCAGTTCGCGATTGCGGTTCCATGCGACGATTCGATATTCGCTGTCGACGGCGTACAGCGAAAGCGGGAGGCTGTCGATGATCGCCTCGGTGAACCGGCGTTGCGCCTCCGCTTCCGCTGTGCGGCGGTCAACTTCCCTGGCCAATGTCGTGGAGGACTCGCGTGCGATCTGATAAAGCGAAGAGATGTGAGCCGCAAGGGCAGCCTGCTGCGCCGCGGCATCAATCAGATGGCGTTCAGTCTCGTCACAATTCTCGCGCCGATCGAACGCAACGATTAAGGCGCCCTTGGTCCTGCCACCAAATCTAAGCGGCACTGCGTATTCGACCTGATGAACGTCGTCACGCAGAAAAAACAAGTTGGGGTCGCCGATCACAGACGCGGTGGCGCTGGACGGCGAGGCGAGCCAGCGTTGTAATCGATCGAGATGAATTAAAGACGCATCTTCCGCGCTGCCCTCGCGATCGAAAACAGATCCGACTTCGCAATCGGATGACAATTTCACGTAAGCAGCGCAAAGAACTGCAGAGGTTCCCTCGAAGGTGACGCCGGCAATACGCCGCACGAGTTGGTCCGGTTCAAGCGCGCGCAGCAGTCCTCGACCAAGGTCCGCAAGGAACCTCAGTTCACGGTTGCTGCCGATTAACTCCCACTCTCGTTGTGCTGCTCTCAGGTGTGTCGCCACACGCGACACCAACTCACCCGGAGTTGAAGGCTTAGTAATGTAATCGTCTGCGCCGGCTTTGAATGCTTCGACCTTGCGACTCTCGCGATCGCTATCGGAGAGCGCCACAATTGGTAACTTGTTTGTGGCTCGTTGTGCCCGCCAGAGCCTGCAAAGCGCAAGGCCATCAACTCCTTGAATTTCCAGATCCAGGACGACCAGATCGCAAGTTTCTCTGTGAATCACGCGCATGGCGGAAGGCGCGTCTGAAACCGTCAAGGCGTTATAGCCGGCCTCTGCAAAAATGTCGCGCAGTCTGCCCCGCGCGCTGGTCTCGTCACAAACAATCAGCAGGGTAGCGTTTTCTTTGGCGGTGGTTGCAGGAGCAGACATGCTTCAATCGCAGAACCGAACTGGCCGGGCTGTCGCCGGGCCTGAGCACTCTCGGATGATCCTCATGGCGTTGCAGGACCATCGCCTTAAGCGCTGTTAACGATTGAAAGCGATGCGGGACGGGAAGTCAAGAATGTTATGAGATCGGGTGAATCAGGCAGCATTGCCGATGGTAGTTCCATGGATCGGTTCTGATGGAGTGCGGCAAGACAGAACCTTGAGGAGTAGCTCTGGCAACGGGCTTACATTTCGGGGGGGGTTCGCGCGGGACTAGTTAACGGAGACTGACGTGAGCTTATCGGGTCGGCGTTCGCCGTTGGCTGCAGCCGATTCAAGGCTCTGAGCGATCTTCTCGAGCTTGCGGGACGACTTCACGCGATACATCGCCTGGTCTGCCGCTACAAGCAGTTGATCGAGGGTTTCGCCGTCAGTGTTATACGTCGCCGTTCCGATGCTGATGCCCACACGTGCATGCTGTGCTCCGCGGACGTGAAGCGAAAACTTTCCAACCGCCTCCTCGATGCGGGTGCGAAGCTCTTCCACCTGACTCCCTGATAACTCCTGTACTACCGCAACGAATTCGTCTCCCGCGTAGCGCGCCAGGAAATCATATTCTCTTAGCTGTGTTTGAATTATGCGCGCCATTTCGCGCAGCATTTTGTCGCCTACCTTATGGCCATACGTATCATTCACCAGCTTGAACTCGTCGAGGTCCAACATCATCACCTGGAACGAGCGACCCATGCGGCGTGCGCGTGATATCTCCTCTTCAAATCTGAGTGCTAGATACCGCCCATTCGGCAAGCCGGTCAGTACGTCGGTCAGAGCATTCGATTCCGCTTCCGCGTGATGTACCGCGTTGGCCAGCGCATCAGACGCAAGCTTTGTCACGGTTTCAAGCAGCCGCATTTGGTCGTCTGTGTACTCGGCCAAATCGTTCGAGTACACAGCTAGCGCCCCCAACAGCACGTCATCTTTGAAAAGAGGTAGGGCGGCCATCGAACGATACTTCACACCGCTCGCGGCTTCGGCGCCCACGAAATCCAGACTGGGATTTAACTGGTTTACGGGACTGCGATTGGCGAGGGCAAAACCTGTGACGCCTTCACCCGGTGCGATGCACTTCGCAGAAAGGAGGGCGGCGTGCTTTCCGGCAACGTGGGCCGCTGTCGCGTATCCGCGTCTTTCGTCGTAGAGATAGACAATGCAGGTATCAAACGAAACGACGTGCCCGATCTTGTCTACTAAGATTTCGAGAGTTTGGTGGATGTCCAGAGACGACCCAAACGTGCGGGCGATCTCGTAAAGTGCGTAAACCTCACGATGCGCGTTCTTGATCTGGTCGTATGCCATAGAGCTGCCGCGCTCTCTGGTTTGCGCCAGGTCGACTGTTGCGAGGGTGAAGGGCTCGCGCAGCTGCAGCGAAGGTAGTTGCTGGGCCAATCCCAAAGCAGCGATCTGCGCTTCGAACCTTGGCAGATGCTTGATGAAGAGTCCGACAACCTGTGGATCAAAGTGATTGCCCGAGCCGCGCAGCAGGAGCGCGATCGCCTCGTCACGGGTCATGCCGCGGCGGAAAGGTCTGTCTTCGCGCACTGAGTCAAAGCAATCGACGACGGAAATGATTCGCGCCGTCATCGGGATCTGCTCGCCTTGCAGCCCGTCGGGATAGCCGAGACCATTCCACTGTTCGTGATGGTGTCGCACAATTGGAATTACAGGATAAGGAAAGTCGACACGACTGAGCATCTGTGCCCCGACCGTCGTGTGAATCTTCATTTTTTCAAACTCGGCTGGTGTCAGGCGACCCGGCTTATGAAGAATATGAGCGGGCACTGCGAGTTTGCCTACGTCGTGCAGTAAAGCCCCTGCTTTGAGCGCGGCAATATCGCCTGTTGTAAGTCCCAACACTTCGCCGAGGCCGGCAGCGAAAATCTGAACACGCCGGACGTGACAGTGGCTGGTTTGGTCCTGAGCGTCGATCGCCGTCGCTAGTGCTTCCGCAGTGGCGAGATGTAAACGGCAGAGCTCTTCGGCCTCGCGCGCCTTTACCTGCAAACGCTCAAATGACGTGCGGTAGATCAGATAAATTGCGGCAATCAGACCTACGCAAAGCAATATGTACGTGGCGCCATTCTTGGAAATGACTCCAGCGATAAGTGTGGCCGATACTATTGTGAGTTCCATTTACGCAAACGCGACACTGAGAATCAGATTGAACTTCTAAGGACGACCGCTACTACCCGCTCTTGCTGGAATGGCCGGAAGTGACGTCGGAGCAACTCGACTTCACTTCCGGCCGGTGGGCAAGCGGGCAAATCTATTTCGCCCGTGTGCTGGGTGAGATCTTTTAGTCTCGTGTTGGTCTTCCTCCGTTCGCTAAAATTTGGCGGCTCGGACTTCGTGCGGAGAATCCGTGAAGCTCAAAAGCCTCTGCGCCGCACATATACCCTTCACAATCCATGTGCCGCAGTACAGAAAGAGTGGAAAGCAGAGAAACGCCCGACATTCGTTGGTTCAGAAAGAAGTCGTGCGGCGATCGCGCGCGCCAAAATAATGTCGAACTCCAATGTGACGCGTCAGTTTGAGAAGTTCAGTCAGTCTGCTTTGATATCAGGCGCGTGGGAGTCGATCATTCATTTCTTGTCAACTGATCCATTCATTCCAGGTCTCTGATTAAGGACATGTCCTCTCCACGCCAGCTGCTGCTGGAATAAGGAAAGGCGCAGTCACTTAGCGTTCTGACTTCGTTCAGGAAATCGACTAGTTGACATACCCTGGTCTTCGGGGCACCTTTTCTCTGCATTGGCAGAAACACCCACCTCAGTCATGGAAACCAAGCGAGCGGTCGGATATATTGAACTGCTCCGCAATAACCGTGCGTTCCGACAACTCTGGCTTGGTCAGGTCGTCAGTCAGATGGGCGATTGGTTCAATACCATCGCGCTCTACACGATCATCCTCAACCTCACTGGGTCTGGACGCGACATCGGTCTGCTCATGGTCGCGCGCTTCGTTCCCAGTTTTGTCTTTGGACCGCTATCTGGAGTTCTCGCCGATCGTTTTAGCCGACGGTCGATCATGATCGTCTCAGACCTGTTGCGTGCTTTGATCGTGCTCGGGTTCCTCTTTGTTCGCCGCGCAGATCAGCTGTGGATGATCTACGTGCTGACCGTTTTTCAGTTGGGCCTGTCTACGTTCTTTGAACCGGCGAAGACTGCTGCTATTCCTTCCCTTGTTGCCGATCGCGAACTGGTGGCAGCTAACGCGATCTCGTCGGTCACCTGGTCGGTGATGTTGACCCTGGGCGCCGCCATCGGAGGAGTTATCACTGGTTGGTTTGGAACAGACGTCGCTTTCATTCTTGATTCGCTGACCTACCTTCTTTCGGCCGCCCTTATCGCAAGTGTGCGTGTCCCCAAACGGGCAAAGAAGCGGAAGACTGACTTCACGTTTGGCCAAGCACTCGGAATAACAGAGACCATTGACGGCGCGCGGTATGTGAAACATCGTCCGCGCGTGCTCGCGCTGTTGCTGGTGAAACCCGCCTGGGGCTTGGGCGGAGGAATTCTTACTCTACTGGCAGTCTTCGGAGAAAAGATCTTTCCTGTCGGTCATAGTCCGGCCACTGGCATCGGCGTACTCTTCGCCGCGCGTGGGATCGGCACTGCAATTGGTCCAATCGTCGCGCGAAGACTGGCCGGTGAGGGAAAGAGACGCATGCAGACGTCGATTGGAATCGCTTTCCTGATCGGCGGCCTCTTCTACATTGCTTTCGGAACGGCAACGAGTTTCGTTGTCGCCTTGGTCGTGCTGGGAATCGCTCACTGTGGCGGTAGTATTCTCTGGGTCTTCTCTACTGTCCTGTTGCAGCGCGACGTCGAAGACCGCTTTCGCGGGCGTGTCTTTGCTGCCGAGTTGGCTTTGCTCACACTAACGATGGCCGCATCAAACTATCTCACGGGCGAAATGCTGGATCGGTTTGGCTGGTCGCCACGTAAAGTTGCTGCAGGGCTCGGCGCTTTTTTCTTAGTACCCGGCATTGCGTGGTTCGTTACACGAAAGCTTTGGGATCGCGATTCAGCAGCTGTGAGCATCGCTGAGCTGAAAACGGAGGTTCGCGAGTAATCAGGAAGAGAGTCAGGGTTAGGAGATGACTAAGACGAAAGCTTTGATATGAAGATCAAGATTGGCGTCATGGGATCAGCGGCTGCGGCGGCGAGTTCAATCACAGCACAGGCGATCGCGTTGGGCCAGGCTTTGGCTGGACGCGACGTGCTGCTACTGACAGGCGCGACAACTGGGCTGGTTTACCAAGTCGGTAAGACTGCAAAGGACGCGGGTGTTTTTCATACCGGCATTTCACCGGCCAGTTCCCAAAGCGAGCATGTCGAACGATACAAACTACCGCTGGATGGGTGCGACTTATTGATCTTCACCGGTTTCGGGCTGAAAGGGCGCAACGTCGTACTAGTGCGCTCCTGCGACATCGCTATCTTCGTCGCAGGATCCATGGGGTCGCTGAATGAGTTCACCATTGCGTACGACGAAGGCAAAATCATCGGATGCCTGACGGGCACGGGAGGCGTTGCCGACGAAGCAGTTTACCTGCAAGAAAAGTTTTCGAAAGAGACAACCTCTCGCGTGATTGCGGACGCCGATCCGGTTCGTCTAGTCGACGCTTGCATGAGAGAACTGAAGGCCGTTGGCACTGTCCGCTGATCACTTAACTATGCAAACAACTGCAGTAATCACAGCATGGAAAACGGCGGCCGATATCGCCGCCACTTCACTTGAGCATGAGTCCTGGAACACGGCCCAATCAGTTCCCATCACTCGTTACTGGTCCGGCGCTGAAGCTCCTGCACATCGTCATGCGGAAGCTCGCCTTGTCTGGTCCGAACAGTCGCTCGGTGTTCGCTTCGTCTGCCGGCAAGAAGAGTCGTTGGTGGTTAGCGCAAACCCACAGGCCGACACAAAGACCCTGGGCCTTTGGGACCGCGACGTTTGCGAGATCTTTGTCGCTCCGGATCTCGCTGCACCGAATCACTACTTTGAATTTGAGGCGGCGCCTACGGGTGAATGGATCGATTTGGAGTTGCAGGCCAGGTTAGGTGGGCGAGATACGAATTGGGAGTTTGAATCGGGCATGACTGCCGCGGCACGCAGTGAAGGAAACGAGATTGTTGTCGCGCTGCGGATTCCGTGGAGTGAAGCAATTCCGAAACCGGCACCGGGCGTCCAATGGAGGATTAACCTGTGTCGCTGCATTGGCGGTGATCCGGATCGCGGATATCTGGCGTGGCAACCGACGCGTACCAAGGAACCCAACTTTCACGTGCCGGATGTCTTTGGCTCCCTTATTTTTGCTGATTAAGCTTTCTTGAGTCGGCAGCTAATCGCGTGAGCGATCATGAAGGTATGCATCATAGCGTTCACGATCCTCGTCACTCATGTGCGTGATCCGCACACCGATCAGATAGCCATCATTAGCTCCATTCTCATCGAGTCGCTCGTACCTGACTGAAGTAGCATGTACGTTGATAGGACCACTGGGTAAATCCAGGAGAATGAAGAGGTGGCTGTCCTCACCGGCAAGGTAGCGTTGACCAATCCGAATCGCGGGTACTACTAGTCCCAAACCCTTTGAATTAATGTCGCGCGTGTAGCCGTCCATAGAGGAAGGCGGGCGTTTGCCATTTACCTTGTGAGGCGCTTCCAAAGTTACAGTGAACTTCAGGCGCACGTGCTTCCGGTGCCCGTGACGACGGTCGCTGGCAAGTTCACGCATTCGGCCTACTATTGCGCGGAGGAACTCCGACATCTCGTACGCAACCTCGTCCTCCGGCGCTGGTGCCGAAGAAGCATGCTGAGTGTGAGGGAAAGGGCAACTGGGAGAATTGTGCTCGCTGAACCATTGTAGGGAAATGACTCGCAAGGTTGCAATGGAAATCTCGAAAGCAATGCTTCCGTACCCAGAAAGCATGAAGCAAGGCAGCGATACTGTGGTTGGGTCGTCAAATAGCTTCGTTCGAGCATGTCATGACGGGCTCAAAGAGGCCCGCCTGCAGACGCCGGAGCGACTCACTGCAACGGTTTGCCGCCGGTGTCCCCGCTCCTTACTCCTGCCGCGTCCATAAAAAACGAAAGCTTACCAGTACGTCCATACAGCGCCGGCTGGGCCGACGCGCTCCAAATCTTCCCATCCGCAGAGACTTTGATACCAAATCGATAGCCGGTAGATTCCGTGCCTTCGAGATCCTTGGGCAACATGCCGGCGAGGATCAAGGTCGGCATGTCTCCGAACTTTCCGGCGTGCTGCTGGCTATAGAGCAGCTCTGCGAGCGAGATACGCAACAGCATCGCCTGCACTTCATCGTGATGAGTATTGATGCGAGCGTTGAAGAAGAATTCCTTCCCTGCTTTTTTCACAATCTCCTGGTTCTCTCTGTCGCCCACAATCCAGCTGTTGTCCACTCGAATCAAAGTGATCGGTTCCGACTGCTCTTTCTCTCCATCCTTTACTTTCACGAAGACGGTCGCCACGTCGCCGCTGATCTGTTCGCCACTGATATCCACCTGTTCCGGAATCGCCGCCGCCATCTTCTCGAAGTCGGGACGCAGGTCTTCAAACTCCTGAGGCTTGAGCGGATCGATAGCGGGTTTATAGATTGACATCCCGAAGGCCTCGCGAAACTTCATCGAGCGCATCGTCTTGTAGAACGCACGCACGGTGTCTGATGGCGAGCGAGCGGGGTTTTGCGCGAATGCGACAGAAGCACAAAGGCACAACAGGATCGCAGTCAACGGTAACAGGCGGCGTGAGAAAGAGAGATTGATCATGAGAAATACCCTCCGACGAAATTCGAGGCGCGCCCCGTGCTTAGCTGCGCGCCTCAATCACAAGTCTATATTAGCCTAACTTCGCTCTCACGATTACTCAACCTTCTGCGTATAGGCTTTCGGCTTCAAGAACAATTCCCGACCCACCAGGTAGAGCAGAATCGTAAGAACCAGGAACGGTAACAGGCCCAGCAAGTCTGAGTTCGGACCATTGAAGAAAGGGTTGTGGTTCGTCGCCCACTCTTCCCAACCGGTGAGTTTCGCTCTGATTCCTTCCTTCAGATTCAGGAAGGCATAGACAACTCCAGCAAGAGTAGCACCGGCAATGTATCCGGAAGCGAGCAGTACGCCCGGACTCTTATCGCCTTCGGCAGCCAGTTTCTCTTCTGAGAGGCCTCTGTTTTCAGGTCGCCCACGCGTGTAGCGATCAATCAACCAACGCACCATCCCCCCAACAAAGATCGGCGCTGACGTAGAAATTGCGAGATACACTCCTACAGCAAAGGCGAGCGAAGGGATGCCGCTCAACTCCAGCACAATCGCGATCATGACGCCGAGCAACACCAGGCCCCAGGGAAGTTCTCGACTAAGAATGCCCTTGATGATGTAAGACATCAGGGTTGCTTTCGGAGCGGTAAACTTTGCCACGCTCTGTCCCGTGTCAGGCCGCTTGTCGTAGATACCATTGATTCCCGGATCTGAAAGATAGACGGGAACTCCCTGCTCGTTTACCAGATATCGTCCGGGTGGGCCAAACTCGGTGGCCGTCTTGTGCCAGACGTGATAAGCCGTGTTGTCCGCTGTGCCCTGCGCAGTTTCACGTTTAGGCTCCCCTCCGCTTTGTTCCAGGTCTTCAGTCTTGGCCGTGAAGCCGGCAGGGAATGTAAAGTCTTGACTCTGAGCAATCGGAACATAGACTGTTCCGGATTGATTGAGCTGCATCAGGATTGGTCCCAGAACAAGAGCCGAAGCCAGAGCGCCAACAAGGATCGCTATCTGCTGATACTTAGGAGTCGAGCCCACCAGGAATCCAGTCTTCAGATCCTGGGACGTAGTACCTCCATTCGAAGCGGCAATACAAACGATGCCTCCAATCGAGAGCGCCGTGACGAAGTAATGCGGCGCGGTCCAACCGATAATCAAAAACGCCAAGCATGTGAGCAGCAACGTAGCTACCGTCATACCCGAGATCGGATTGGAAGAAGAACCAACTTCGCCGGTCAGTCGCGACGACACGGTAACGAAGAGGAACCCGAAAATAACGATCAGCAGAGCGCCCAGAATGTTGAATCGCAGGTTCAACTGCGGGGCGATCATGATCGCAATCAATAAGGCGATGATGCCGCCAATCACCCATTTCATCGACAGATCCTGATCAGTCCGAGGGGCATTTGCTGCGGCCGCTTTGCTGCCGCGGAGGTCGGCAAGACCGCCCTTAAGCCCGCTCCAAATCACCGGCAATGATCGGAAAAGACTGATGATTCCGCCTGCTGCTACCGCGCCCGCGCCGATGTAAAGGATGTACCCTTTTTGAATCTGCGCGACAGTCATGTCCTTGATCAAATGCGTCGTCTCTGGCGCGAGTGGAGTCATCCAGCCGCCGCCGAAATACTTGATCGCGGGAATTAGTACGAGAAACGACAGCACGCCTCCACCAAACATGATGGAAGCGATTCGGGGTCCGATGATGTAGCCGACGCCCAGCAGCGCCGGATTGTTCTCTATAGAGATCGACGCTGCCTCGAACGGTTTGCCGAACACTTTTGTTGGATACTCTTTCCAAGTTCGCCAAACCTGCTCGACTGCATAATAAATAAAGCCCACACCAAAGCCGGCAATGATTGTCTTGCCTCCGCTTACAGCTTCATCGGCAGAACCTGCCTGCGAGCCTTCCCTCGACGCCCGGCGTGATTCTTCTGAAGCACCGGCCTTCAGAACCTCTGCGCAGGCCGTTCCTTCGGGATACTTCAGGTATCCGTGCTGGGCCACGATCAGGGCGCGGCGCAGCGGAATCATCATCAGGATTCCCAACAATCCACCAAGGACCGCGACGAGCATCACCCGACCTAATTCCAGATCGAACCCCAGGATCATGATTGCCGGCATGGTTACGCCGAGGCCGAAGGCAATCGACTCTCCTGCCGAACCCGCTGTCTGAACAATGTTATGCTCAAGGATGGTCGCTTCGCGCACACCAAATTTAGATAACATCTTGAAAACCGTGATCGAGATGACTGCGACGGGAATAGAGGCGCTCACGGTGAGTCCGACTTTAAGGACCAGGTAAAGAGACGAGGCGCCGAAAACGATTCCGAGAAGTGTTCCCACGATGAGCGGGATTATCGTCAACTCCGGCAGTACAACCTCTGGCGGAATGAAGGGCTTGAATTCCTTAAGATAAGGATTGTCGGGCACAAACCCGACTCTGTCCGGAAACTCGTTCACAGGAATCCTTTCAGCAGACATCCGTGTTGTCCTCCAAAGAAGTTGTAATAGCGGGGAGTGCGTAGGGGTAGTGACGTCGCTACTTTACACGGGCAAACATCGCTTCGGCAAGCAGGTGAGCCCGGCGACCGGAAGCATTGGACCGTAGGTAATAAGACCCTGAGTACTGACAACGTGATTACCGGGACCGCGTGCGTCTCGCCAGTAGTGAGCGCGAAGCGCGAACAGATTCTTTAGGGCTTCAAAGCAGTCGCGCCTTACCGCGCTCGTTGCGGGCGAGACACCTGCGGCCCAGTAATAACATCTTGACAACGTTTCAGCGAATGACATCCTTCGAGGTTCTGGTCGTCTTCGGCTACACTTCAGTCGTTCCTCTAAACACTTCGGTTCGAATCGGAGAATCGCCTCAATGCGGACACGAATGCTTGCAGCTGCGCTCAGCTCGCTCCTTCTGCTTCCACTTCTGCCTACAACAAGCGTCTTCGCACAACGACAAAAGACCGCTGCGCCACTGGCCTCCGCGACTGCGCACGTTCCAGCTCCCGAAGACGTTTTGGGCTTCCGGCCCGGCGATGATCGCAAACTCGCGAGTTGGAGTCAGGTGCTGACCTACTTCGAGAAACTTGATCAGGCAAGTGATCGCGTGAAATTCGAAGTTCTGGGCAAGTCGACCATGGACGCGCCATTCGTAATGGCCACGATCAGTTCGCCGGAAAACCTGGCGCGGCTCGAAGAGTACAAGAAGATCCAAGCGATGCTCGCCGACCCGCGCAAACTCGGATCAAATCGAGAAAGAAAAGCTCGAGACCTCATTGCGCGCGGCAAAACGATCGTACTCATAACCTGCGGCATTCACTCGACCGAAGTCGGTTCCTATCTTTCGAGCATGCTCATCGCGCATCGACTTGCCTCGTCAAACGAACCAGAGATTCAGGAGATTCTGCGAAACACGATCATTCTGCTTGTGCCGTCGCTGAATCCTGACGGCGTGGACATCGTCAAGAACTGGTACGACAAAACGCTCGGCACTCCTTATGAAGGAACTGAGCCGCCCGAGCTCTATCACAAGTACGTGGGTCACGATAACAATCGCGATTGGTATGCGTTCACGCAAGTCGAGACGCAGCTCACAGTCGACAAGATTCACAACGTCTGGCACCCGCAGATCGTCCACGACATTCACCAGCAGGGCGCGTATGGCTCGCGTCTGTTCCTGCCTCCTTACATGGCGCCGGTTGAGCCGAACGTGCCGAAGCAGATCGTCGAGGGCTATACGGAACTCGGCAACTGGATGGCGAAGGAGTTACGCGGCAAGGGATTTCAGGGCATCACGACGAATTCAACCTATGACGCGTGGACTCCGGCGCGTGCCTACTCGCACTATCACGGCGGCGTGCGCATCCTCTCGGAAACAGCGTCATGCAAGCTTGCCACGCCCATCACTGTCAAGTTTGATGAACTGCGCGATCGAGAGGGTTACGATCCGCAGAAGGAGTCTGCGAACTTCGGACCGGTTTGGCGCGGCGGTGAGTGGCACTTGCGCGATATCACAAACTACATGACAACCGCCGCGTTCTTGTTGCTAAGGCATGCCTCGGAGAATCGCAGCGAGTGGTTGAGCAGGTTCTATGAGATTGGGAAGGACGCCGTGCGTCCGCGTGCTACAGGAGAGTTATTCGGCTACACAATCGCAGTCGGAACAAATACCAAACCACTCCTGGATATCTTACAGAGAGGAGGCGTTGAGATTGCGTGGCCAAAAACCGGCAACGCCGCAGAAGTCAAAACTGATTCTCATTTGGGTGGCTCGACCAGGTTCCCCGCTAGGGAAGCCATTGTGCCACTGGCGCAGCCGTATGGAGCATTCGCCAAGACCCTTTTAGAACCCCAGCTCTACCCGGATCTTCGAGATAACGGCGACCACCCGATAGCTCCATACGACGTTACCGCGCATACGCTATCTCTCCTTATGGGTGTCGAGGTGCAACAAATCCGCGCCCCTTATGAAAACGAATTGCAAACGCACTTGAGGTTCACTTTTGCGATCCCCGATTGCGACATTGGACCCAAGAAAATTGGCCTCTACAAATCCAGCATCGCAGCAATCGACGAAGGGTGGACAAACTGGGCGCTCGGAAGGTGCGATGAGGCTGACTCGCTCACAGACTCTAGGATTCGCGTCGGCGATCTAAGTCGGACCCATCGTACGATCATCATCCCGGATCAATCGACGCGCGCAATTCTCAACGGTTACAAAGCCGGCACGATGCCACCTGAATACACGGGGGGGCTGGGGCAGGAAGGCGTGAAGGCGTTGCGCGAGTTCGTCGAACAAGGCGGCACGCTCGTCTTTCTTAATCGCGCTTCCGACTTCGCTATCGAGCAATTCAAACTGCCCGTACGCGACGTAGTAGCGGGATTGTCGCGCAAGGAATTCTACGTGCCGGGTTCGATCCTCCGGATTGAACTTGATACGTCTCACCCGATCTCGGCGGGAATGCCGAAAGAGTCGATCGCGTGGGCGGAAGACTCGCCTGTGTTTGAAGTGATCAGCGATAGCCGGGGCAGTAGCCCGACTGTCAAGGAGGGCTCGGCAGGAGAGATGTCAGAAGCAAAGGTTCGCGTCATCGCACACTACCCTACAGATAAGAATCCTTTGCTGTCAGGTTGGCTGCTGGGTGGCGAGCGCATCAAGGGAAAGGCCGCGCTCGTGGAAGTCACGATGGGCAAGGGCCGCATCATTCTTTTCGGCTTTCGTCCGCAATACCGCGGACAGTCGCTGGCAACTTATCCACTCTTCTTCAACGCGATCTCGACAGGAGCGCGATAGCGTTCCTTTTTTGGAGCGGCGACCTGTCGCCGCTTTGGTCGGTTGCGACTTGTCGCGACTCACCCGTTCGCTTCAGTATGTTGAAAGACGCGGGCGTCAAAGTCGCCCGATACCAAAGCGGTGACAGGTCACCGCACTCCAAAGAGTAGCTTCATATCCCGACTCCCTGAACCTTCCTCGTCCCCTCAGCGTATAATGAGCTATTCGGCGCACGGAGACGTTTGGCACTAACCGCCGCCGAGGCCTAAATGGTCATTCTTCTTTTCACCGCAATTTTCATCCTTGGAATCCTGGCTCTAACGCTTTTTTTGTGGGCGCCAAGCGCGAAACGCTCTGAGCAAAGCTTGCTGCCACCTCCTGCGCCTCCGCGCGGACTGTTTTCTGACACCGATGGTTTCGAGTCTACTCTCTTGACGGCACCGGCAGTCCCCAACGACCCGGCGCCTGAACGCACTTCGTTGATGAATCGCGCGATGGCAGGCGACAAGGGCACGCTGATCGAAGCGCACGCACTTGGTGATCGGCGCTTCTACGACGCAGTACTGGATCAACTCGCAGAGAGAGCTGATCGTGATCCAACACTTCTGGCACTGATTTCTTATGTCACGAGGAACGACCTACCGGTCAACCGAACATTGGCTACAGCAGTCATCAGCTCCTGGAAAAACGCGCCCGACCGCAGTTCAACTTCAACGACGCTGCATTTGACCGCTCTAGCAGACGATGCCGATCTCTATCAAAGTACCGTTGAGGCCGCTTTAAGTGTCTGGCGCCAGGGACTACTTGCGGACGTCTCGGCTGCAGAGTTAAGGGCATTGATTGATGGCGAGTATTGGGTGCTTTCCGCGCTCACCAGAAGTTCCGGTGCGGGCTTTGTTTTGAAACGCACGCTCGCAAACGCACGTCGCGAACTGGAAACCGCGATGAAGGTCAGCTGAAGACTTCAGCTCGTTCAAAAAGGGGGTCTATAAATTATGGAAAACCTGGACATCGCCAGGCTACTGCCATTTCTAATAATCGGTTTAGTTGTTCTCGTGGTAGTGCTCATTATCCTGAGCCGCATCATGGTCAACGTCGGCGCGCGCGAGATCGCCATTAAGGAAAGGCGTTACTTTGGCGCGAGGATGCCTCCCGGCCGAGTGGTCGCGACGGAGGGTGAGGTGGGTATTCAGGCAGATGTGCTGAAGCCCGGATTGCACCTGATCAGATTTCCTTTCGAGAAAGTCGTGCGCAAAGTTCCTCTGATTGAGATTGGCGCCGACGAGTTGGGCATCGTCGAAGCCATCGACGGGGAGCCGATGCCGCCGGGAAGAATCTTCGCGCTCGACCGGGCCCAGAATGCGCACAACAACTTTCAGGATCCGATTGCCTTCATCAAACAAGGCGGTGTCAAAGGCATCCAGCTCAGAACACTGCCGCCCGGCCTCTGGCCCATTCACCCTTATCTGTTTCGTGTTTCGGTCGCCAAGACGACAGTTATCCCACAAGGCAAGGTCGGCGTGATCATCGCCGCCGATGGCGCTTCGCTTGATCCCGGCCGCCTGCTCGCCAGGGCCGTAGACGGGCACATCAGCTTCCAGAACGCGGAGCTATTTGTTTCAGCGGGTGGCCAGCGTGGTCCCCAGGTGGACATCCTGACGCCCGGCACGTATCGCATCCTGACGCAGTCTGGCCCTCTCGAAGGCGGCGGGGAAGCCAAGCCCGGACTGTTCTCGGTCAGAGTTTTCGACGCTACCGTCATCAATGAAAACCAGATTGGGTTGGTTGAAGCATTGGATGGTTCGCCGTTGAATCCGGGCGATTACGTCGCCGAGTCGGTTGCCGGCCATGACAATTTTCAGAATGGACATGAGTTCATCGACGACAAAGGACAGCGGGGTCCGCAAAAAGACATTTTGTTGCCGGGTACTTACTACATCAACCCGCTACTCTTCAAAGTGATTCCCGAATCCGCCAAGGAGATTAAGCCGGGCGAAGTCGCAGTGATCGTCTCTAATACCGGAAAGGATCCGTCAGATGATATTCGCCGCGAGATGGCGGCCAAGGTGCGCGCGCGGATGGAGCGCGAAGAGCGGGAGCAAGCTGAACAGTCAGCGGCAGTGCTCGACAAGATTGACGACGGCCGGACGGCGGCGCAGATCAAGATAGAACTGATGACCGGTGATCCGGCCGACCGACGGCTTGATGAAGGTGCACACGAGGCTTACGTTGTGCCTGAAGGCTATCGCGGCATTCAGGAGACGGTGGTGGGCCCTGGTCGTTATTACGTAAATACCCTGGCCATCACTCCGATCATTATTCCGACTACCAACCAGACGGTCGAGTGGACTTCCGGCGAAGTCGTCAACACGTTCAATCCTTTTGAAGTGATCTCGAAAGACGGCTTCACGATGCAGCTCGAAGTGCGCGTTGTTTTCCGCGTCAAACCTGAAGACGCTCCTTTCATGGTGGCGAAGATCGGCGGCATCGACCGTTTGATCCAAAACGTGATGCACCCGCTGATCGATTCGATCTTTCGCAACCAGGCCTCCGAGTCTTCGGCAATGGCCTACTTGCAGAACCGCCACGAAGAACAGGAGCGCGCTGAGGCGCGTGTGCGAGCGCACCTTTTGAAGTATCACGTGGACGTAGTCAACGTGCTCATCTGTCACATCCATCTGCCGGAAGACCTAATGATTACGCAGACTGAAAAGATTCTCGCCGAGCAGCGCCAGAACATGTACAACGCGCAGCGCGAGGCCGAAGAGAAACGCATTCAATTGGAAAGGACTAAGTCACAGGCCGACAACCAGAAGGACTTGATGGGCGCAACAGTGGGCGTTGAGATTGCCGGCAAACGCGCTGAGCAGCGCAAGGCTGAAGGCGAAGGCGAAGCTCACTACATTCTGCAAACGGGTCGGGCCGAAGCCGAGAAAGTCCGCCTAATGGGTGAGGCGCAGGGCGTGGCCTATCGCGAACAAGTCAACGCGCTCGGCGCTCAGGGCGTCGCATTGGTTGAAGTGCTGAAAGTGATCGGTGAGAAGGGCGTCCGCATTACTCCGGACATCATGGCGTCGGGCGGATCAGGTGATGCGGCGGGTGGTGGCATCGGCACGCTGCTGCTGTTGAACCTCTTCCGCAACCAAATGACCCTGCCCCCTGCGAACGGCGAGAAACCTTCCGGGAAGTAGTCCGGGGAATACGCTCAACGTGATAACGGCTGTTGCTTCCGGAGGCGACAGCCGTTTTTATACAGTTTGACGCTGAATGAAGAAAAACACTCCTAAGCTCATCGCAGCTATCATCGCCAGTCTCTATTTCTCTTGGTGCGCCTACGATCCTTACCAATGGCATCTGATCGATGGTGTGAATCTTTTGATCCACGAAGCCGGCCACGTTGTCTTCCGTCCGTTCGGCGAATTCATGATGATCGCCGGCGGCTCGCTTTTCCAGGTGATCATGCCCGCGCTTTTCGTGGGATATTTTTGCTGGCGTCGGCAATTTTATTCCGGTTCGCTCGTGTTGTTCTGGGTGGGCGAAAGCATCCTCAATGTCTCTGTCTACGCCGGCGACTCTCTCGCGCTGCAACTACCGCTGCTCGGGGGAGATGACACGATTCACGATTGGAACTGGATGCTAACGAGTCTTGATCTGCTGCCTGCAACACCGAAAATCGCGGGCGCGATTCGAGTGCTAGGTACGCTCGTGATTCTCGCAGGAGCGATTGGATCTTTTTGGTTTGCAAAGCGGGAACAGGAGCTCCGACACTCGTAGCATGACTCAGCGCAAACACTGGGACCGCGGGCGTCTCGCCCGCAGTGAGCGCAAAGCGCGAACTGGTTCTTAACAGTCCTGCCTGTTTTTCTTAAACCACGCACTACTATAAGGCCAATCCTCCGGCGCTCGACATAACCGGGCCTTTACAGGATTGTTCTCAATGTATCTAACCGTGTTCTCAAAATGTTTTTGGTCGCGAGTGTATCTGTCGAAGTAGTCCTCAATCCAAAACTGTCCGTCCCTGTGCAATATCTTGTTTGCTTCGTGGGATGTGTATGACTTAAACGACTGCATAATCTCGCTCAACTCGAATCCCTCAAGCGCTTCATCAAAGTGTGAAAATGGTTTGGCATTACTACCCAGGAGAAGAGTTGGTATCTGATGCCGTCAAACTTGAGTAGCGAGTCCTGAACCATCTTTGCTACCTCGGGGATTCTGAGATGACACTCTCCGTACCCCTGGTCCAGGTATTTTTCCAGGCGCTTCTGCAAGACTGTTCTCCCGCGCTCCTCCTCCATTGATTTCAGTTCTTCTCGCCAGCAACGGATCACTTTCCGAGGAATTGAGTCGGCGAGATGAAAAGTGATGAACTGAGGCAAGGCTCGTCGTCGAAGTGAGGCAGGTAGCCACGACTGTGCCAACCAGCTAAGCGCAGTTCGCTTTGGTGAGGATCGTCAGCCAGCGACATGGAGAGGATACTAAACTTAGCTCGGCGTGAGGTGGAGGGTGGTCGCCGATCGAGGAATTTAGTGCCTTAAAAGACTTTTAGTGCGCGCTTCGCGCTGACTGCAGGCGAGACGCCCGCGGTCCCAGTATTTTGTTGAGTCCTAAAGTTTGAAAAGATTTCAGGGTCTAACGTTCCAGGTACATCTGAGCCGCCATCTTCGTAAGCTTCCAAACCTTGGTCCATTCGATCCGCGTCCCACCATTCTCGCGGCCAGTTAGCTTATCGAAGATCAATTTGCGGAAGTGCTTCCCTTCCCGACGGAGCATGAACTCCTTCGCGTAAGGCTTCGCGGTTTCGAAGAAGCTGAAGCCGGGATCGGTAACGATGCCGATGCCTTCAAGCGTCATCAGCGCACGCATCACATAGGTGAAGTTTGCCGGCAGACGAAAAGGATATTCATACATCACTTCGGCCAAGTCATAAGTCAGTTCCTTGAAATTCACCTCGCCGAGTCTCAGGTTCAAATAGTGCGTGAACAAGCTCTCTACAACCGGCCGCACCGTTTCCGGATCAACCCCGGGCTTGAGAAAGTTCAGGTTCAAAATGTCCTGCCCCAGCCCCTGCACGTCGCGGCCGACGACATGGAAAAACGCGTCGATCATCTGCGACTGCAGCCGCGGGGTAATGCGGCCGACCATGCCAAAGTCGAAGAACGCGAGGTGCCCGCTATCCATCACCAACAGATTTCCCGGATGCGGATCGGCATGAAAGAAACCATCCTCTAGTAACTGCTTCAGGTAGGTGCGTACCAACAGGCGATTCACCTTCACCGGTGAGATCTTGCGCGCGCGAAGTTGCTCAAGGTCAATCACCTTTGTGCCGCGAATAAAATCCATCGTCAAGACACGTGAAGTCGTATGTGACCAGTAGATGTGAGGCACACGGATCACACGCCACTCGCGAAAGCTCTTGCGGAAGCGATCGGCGTTGCGCCCTTCTTTGACGTAGTCAATCTCTTCAAAAACGGTTGTATAAAACTCGCGCAGCATTCCTTCCCAGTCAGCGTTCTCATTCGCCTGGGGAAAGAAACGGTTTGTCAGTTGCACGAGGCGATAGAGCACCGCAATGTCAAAACTGATGATCTCCTTCAGGTGCGGCCTTTGTACTTTGACAGCCACTTCCTGTCCGTCGTGCAGTCGGGCTCGGTAAACCTGGCCGAGTGATGCTGCGGCAATCGGCTCTGCATCAATCTCGGCGTACGCCGTCTGAACACTGCGTCCCAGTTCCACTTCAATTCGGGCGAAGGCCTCGCTGGTAGGAAATGCGGGAACCTGATCCTGAAGCGTTTCCAGTTCTTTAATGTAAGCAAGCGGCAGAAGGTCTCCGCGCGTGCCGAGCGCCTGACCGATCTTGATGAACGTCGGTCCCAGCTGGATCAAATTTTCACGTAACCAGATCGCTTGTTTGTGGAGTCGCGCTTCCTTCGTGTCGGAACCATCGGCGCCACGGAAGACAACATAGCGCAGCCCGCGGATCCCTCGATCAATCGTCAGACGACGGAAGTCACGCAGCGATTCCTGAAAGGCTGCGAGGCGGCCGCGCAGGCGCGCGGCGTCACGGAGTCGATCGGCCGTACGGCGATTGAACTTCGCGCGAACGTCGTAACTGTCGAGGAACAGATAGAGTGTCAGCAGACCGAGCACGCGTCCGACGCTAGCGACCCGTAACCAACCTCGCAGTCCCCTGCCCTTGAGAATTCCGGCAATCAGTTCATCGTTCAGTGGCTGTGTTTCCGGTTGGGGCTCGGCCTCTGCCCCGTTGGTTGGACCCGGTGTGCGGAGCGCAGGCGAAGACACAACAACGGTATCGACGTCGGGCGCTGGAGGGACAACTGAAAACGGGACCAATGCTTGTTCGGTGTTCATAGTATCGACAACATATGACGTGCCCCGGCGCGTTCGAAATAATTCTCTGCCCGGATCACGTCCTTTTCAATCTGCGTCTTTAGGCTTTCCAGCGATGCAAACTTTTTCTCGTCGCGGAGTCGGTACAGAAAACGGACCCGGATAACGTCCCCGTAGAGGTCCCCCGCCCAGTTTATTACGAATGTCTCTACCGAAGGTTCCGTTCCGGACTCAAAGGTCGGGCGCGTCCCCACATTTGTTACGCTGCGGCGCCATTGACCGTCAATTAGCGTCCCTGTCACGTAAACCCCGTGCGCAGGTATGACGCGATTCTGCGGGTGCAGGTTGGCCGTAGGGAACCCCAGCGTGTGCCCGCGTTCGTTGCCGCGCACCACGCGACCCTCGACGCCGTAAGGACGGCCCAACATGCGACGTGCCAGGTTGACGTGTCCTGTCGACAGCAGTTCGCGGATCTTGCTCGAGCTGACCCGTTGTCCGCGTAAACGAACTTCGGGCACCTCGCCGGCTACAAACCCCAACTCTTTGCTGACACGCTGCAGCAGGTCAATATTCCCTTCACGGTTGTGCCCAAAAGCGAACCCACGTCCGAGATAAACCTCATGGGCCTGCAGGCGATCTTTGACTACATCTTCGAGGAAGTCTCTGGCGTTGATCTTTGAGAACTCTTCGGTAAACCGGACGACGATTGTCTGTTCGATCCCGAGGACGCCGAAGCCTTCAACCTTCTGGTCAAGAGTCTGGAGCAGAGGCGGCGAAGATGCCGGATGCAGAACGGCACGAGGGTGGGGGTCAAAAGTGATTGCGGTAGGCACAGCTCCGATGGCGCGCGCGCGTTCCACTACCGTGCGCATGATCAGTTGATGCCCCAGATGCAGTCCGTCAAACACACCAAGCGTCAGGACGGTCGGCCGCTGGATTTCTGCGTTATCGGTTCCGTGGAAGAGTCGCATAATGAATCGAATGACGAATGAGGAATGATGACCGATGAATAAGAAACGAGCCGGTCAGTCACCCTCTCGTGGTTCATCGAATTCAGTCCTCATTCCGCGTTCATCATTCATCATTTACTACAAGTCCGTCGTACGCCCACTCAACACCTGCCGGCAGTTTGCTGGAATCTCGCGCATGCTTTACGTCGTGTGCGATGTGAGTCAGGTAAGCTCGCTTGGGTTTGATCTGCTCGATGTAATCGAGCGCCTTCTCGAGCCAGAGGTGGGTCGGATGCTCTTTGAAACGGAGGCAGTCCAGCACGAGTACGTCGAGCCCGCCCATTCCCTCCATAGTCTGCTGCGGAATCTCGCTGAGGTCGGTCGCATAGGCGAAATTGTTAAAGCGATAGGCCATCACCGGCAAGCGTCCGTGAATTACTTCGAGCGGAGTAATCAAAAGTTCGTTGCCGAGACAGAAGGGCGCGCCGGCGACGACGGTGTGCGCGATTACCTGTGGCAGGCCGCCACCGAAATGCGATGGCTCGAATACGTACTTGAAGATGCGGCGGATGTCCGGCCAGGCGCGTTCGTTTGCGTAAACGCCGAGCGCACCGTAGCGAAAGTTGAGGGGACGAATATCGTCAAGGCCAAAGATGTGATCGGCATGACAATGCGTCACCAGCACAGCGTCCAAACGCTTCAGTTGCTGACGCAGAGCCTGTTGACGAAAGTCTGAGGAGGTATCGACCAGGACAGTTTGGTTTCCGTGCTCGATGAGGATGGAGACCCGCAGCCGCTTGTCACGGCTGTCGTCCGAGAGGCAGGTCTCGCATTCACAACCAATCGAAGGGACTCCGGTGGAAGTGCCAGTGCCGAGGAAGGTCAGTTTCATCTCGTAAATCGGGAGTCGGGCGAAATAATGAATTGTTAGTCGGGAATCGGAAATCGGAACGAGATTCTTGCTTGACACGAATGTCGGGTGTTCACCAGTTGCTATTGGTATTCACAATTTTACTAATCCCGATTCCCGCCTAACTATTAGCCGATCCACGATTCCCGATTCCCGATTCCTTCATCCGCCCACAATGTCTCGTCCGGAGAAGCCGCGCGGAGCTTTTGCGGCGGCTGAGCTGTTGAGAGAAACGAATTGCATCCGCAGGTCCGCGAGCAGTCCTTCTAAAATCTTTTCCTCCTGCGGCACGAGGTTGCCTTTGGTCCTCTTCTCCAACATGCCCAGGATATCGATCCAGTGCTTGGCCAGTTCCAGATCAACTTCGCGCTTGTGCGTGACCGGATGCTCCATCATTCCGAGCGACGATGCAGCGTTCGAAGCGATCGACATGATGAAATTGACGAAGCCGGCAGGGTCGTCCGCGTCCGGTAATGCTTCGTCGTAGTCTTCCTCCATAGAAGCGGGCGCGGCGCTCGCAGCAGCAGGTGCGGTTGCAGTAGCAGCTGCGGTTGCAGCTGGCGCGGCAGTTTCAGTTGACTCAGCAACAGCCGCAGGTTCACTCGCAGGTTGCGCTTCGGCAATTGCAGCCGGGGCTTCCGCGATTTGTGTCGGCTTGGGTTCGGGTCGCTCCTCGGGTGGAACCTCGCGTGGAGAACCATCGGGATTAAACAGGCGTCGATCCGTGACTTTGAAATTTGGCTGTTCGTCGTTCATGGAAATTTCCGATTAAGGCGCAGCACCAAGAATCAGTGCTCGCAATGATCCTTTTCGTTGAGTATTTGCGCTGATGGTAGCACCTCGCTTAAGACGGTCGCAACAAGGGTCCCTAGATAGTTTCGAGTTTCGAGTTTCGAGTTTCAAGTTCGCGTCACGAACTCTTAAGCTTAGAATACAATTGAGCGGAAATTAGAACTTGGAACTCCTAACTCGAAACTCCGAGCTTCCTTATGCCAGCCACATTCACAGACCTTGTTGCCCTAATGACGAAACTACGCTCCCCCGAAGGTTGCCCCTGGGACCGCGAGCAAACTTACGCCTCGCTTGCGCCCATGCTCCTCGAAGAAGCCTACGAGGTATTTGAGGCAGTCGAGACTGCTCGTGAGGGAAAGCCAAATGAGTTGCGTGATGAGCTTGGTGACCTCCTCTTCCAGATCGTTTTCTACGCGCAAGTCGCCAGCGAACGAGGCGACTTCTCGATCGCAGATGTTACCGACGCCGTCCACACAAAAATGGTGCGGCGCCATCCGCATGTTTTCGCCGATGCGCGCGCCGACAACACTGCTGACGTTCTTCGTAGTTGGGAAGCAATCAAAGCCGAGGAGAAACGAGCAGCGAGACCTGAAGGCGACAACGACGCCGGTTCGCTTCTTGATGGTGTTTCCACGAAAGTGCCGGCGCTTATGGAAGCTCATCAACTGACGACCAAAGCAGCCCGCGTAGGTTTCGATTGGGAAAAGGTAGAAGAAATCTTTGATAAGCTTGCGGAAGAGATCGGCGAGGTTCGGGCGGCGATCAAGACGCATGCTGTCTCACAAAATGAGGCAGATCACACTCACGTCCGCGAAGAGATCGGAGACCTACTCTTCGCGGTAACAAACATCGCACGGCATTTGAAAGTTGAACCCGAGGCGGCATTGAAACTCACGAACCGTAAATTTCGTCGCCGCTTCCGGTTCATCGAGGAACAACTACAAGCTCAGGATCGGAGCTTTGAGTCTTCAAATCTAGAGCAGCTTGAGGCCCTCTGGCAGAAAGCAAAGACTGAAGATTGAAAATAGCCAAAGGCCCTGCGCAAAACAAAAGGCCCGCAAAAATCGCGGGCCTCGTGCTGCTGCAGGGTGAGTGGCTCGTTAATCGTTCAAGCGAACTGAACGAAGAATATTGTTAAAGGCAGTGCTGAAGCTTCGTGCTTCAGCAGACGGCGCTACGGCGATCATGTAAAACACATCGCCACTACGCAGTTGCGTAGTCACCAGAGTCACCGTCTCCCGTTGTCCGGTAGCCTCATTCGCGTTGCTTAGCGAAGTCGTCAGACCATTGCGTCCGGCAATGGTTGTTCGCTGCAGATTGCCAACCTGGCGCATGCTGTTGTTACCCTGCGCAAGACTATTAATCAATTCCTGGCTCGCCTGGCTCAGGTTCCTGCTTTGGGGACGAAACACGCCGAAGTTTGCTCCGTGAGTGAACACCGTCTGACCTTGATACTGACCGTAGGCACCTTGCGGAGAATACCAAACGGAATTATTGCCCGGGATCTCGCGCCAGTTATCGGGAACGCTGACGCTGGCCACATTAAACGCGTTGTAGGTGCGGTAACGCGTTGACGGATAGTCGACTCGTCCGCCCGGAGTATCCTGCGGGTAATTGGTGTTCTCAGTGTTCTGAGTCTGACCGCCGCGAGCAATCTCTGCCATTGACGGTGCCTTTGGATAGCCTCGCAGTTTCGCTTGGATGTTTGTGAATTCCCGCGTCTCGCGAATCGGATTTTCTACACGTAAGGATTGCGCTTCCTGATTAATTCGCGCGTAACGATTCTGCGGGCTGGGGTGGCTACTCAGAAAACCGCCGCTGCTGCCGCCGCCCTGACGCTCAATCGTCTGGAACATTGCTGCGAGGTCACGTGGATCGTAACCAGCTCGCGCCATGATCTGCGCACCGAGAATATCCGCTTCGGTTTCGTACTCGCGGCTAAATTTTAGGAAGTAGACGCCTACGCCCTGTCCTGCAATCTGCGCTGCCGCGCCTGCCGGTCCACCGATTATCTGGCCACCAATGCCCAGGATCCCGGCGAGCAACCCATACTTCTGTCCCTTAGTCGCTTGAGCCGTACCATGGCGGAGAGCGACGTGACTGAGTTCGTGGGCCATCACTCCGGCCATCTCACCTTCTCGCCGCGCAGCGTCGATCATTCCCCGATTGACGTACATCGGCCCACCGGGAAGGGCGAAGGCGTTAATGTCACTCGCGTTGACTACTTTGAAATAGTACTGGAACTCAGGATGCTGAAACTCGGATGGAATTGATTCAACTAAGCGACGCCCAACTCGTGAAACGTAATCGTTGACCTCAGCGTCACGAAGTATAGGGAACTGCTGCTCGGCTTCGGCTGCAGCCTGACGTCCTAACTTCACGTCGTCCTGGGGACTGTACTTGTTGCTATGTAGCGCGATTCTGGTCTGCGTGTAAGCAGACAGCGGCATCAGGAATATCGCCAACACGGCGAGACCTGAAATAAAGCTCTTGGTTCTTTGGTAGTTGTTCTTAATCATCTTCGCCTCCGGAATTAATGAGCTAGCCCTGCTGGGTCATCAGGGGAGAGGCGGTCGGACCTGAGCGCCTATTTGATTCTCAAACTAATCTCTTTGTTCCCTATCGGATCGTTCGAACGTTGCGAATATCTTGCAATGGATCAACTCGATGAACTGCACCAAATCGCAACATCTGTATACGCTTCAAGGACGCTTCCCTTGCGCTCATTAGGCAGGCAAAGGACTTGCAGGTCCCAAGCAGATACACTGCAATGACGGTGCCATGGACCAGCGTCCTTAGCTTTTGTCCCGGGGATCGATTCGCTGGTTGAGCCAGTTGCTGGGCTCCGTAAGCAGGGTGATGCGATGAGGTTCGCCTTTCCAAACACGAACCATCGAGATGATTAGGAAGACTAATGCGGCGGTGCTGAAGAGCGTGCCTCCGATCGAGTGACCGGTTATCGCTCCGATCACTCCGAACAGAGTTTGGATGACAAGCATTGCGATATGCAGCGCTAGTCCCTGCGCTGCATGAAAACGTACCTTCACTTCTCTGCGAGGGACCAGAAACAATTCCAGGAGCGCCGGAACTACACCGATGAAGAACGGGGCATAAGGCAACATCACTGCCCACTTTTCCGGCAAACCGAAGCCAGCGACGGTTCGTGATGTCGGACGTTGATTAAGCTGCTGCTGCAGGTACGGGTTGGAGGTATAAATGGTCGGCTGTGATCGAGTTGGAGGAGTAAACACCGACCGGTAAGGCATGTCGAAAGGTTGATTGTCGTAACGACGAGTGGGCGCCTCTGAGTAAATGTTGCTCCGCGCACTCTCATTTGCGGACCGACCGACCTCCCGCGTCGCACCCTTCATCTCTCGCGTGCCGGGATTATCGTCGTCCTGTCCCCATGCCTCTTCAGTCCGTTTGGCTATATCGGGATCAAGAGGATTGGTGTCGTATTTTGTTTTTTTAGTCTCCATCACCAGGAGTCTCTACGTAGTATGCGGCTCAGCAGTTCCAATCTTACCCGTCCCTAACATCATACTCAACCTGCTCCCAATGCCTCTTAGCTTCGGATATGCGAAATGCACGAAGCGTAGGCTTGGGACTTGCCAGACCTATTATGAAATAGATCGCTGCGGGATAGTACGCCAGGCGCACATCAGTATCGGAGGGAGTAGGTTCGCTCGCGCGAGGGTGGGAATGGTAGATCGCGAGGAGTTGCTCACCGCGCTCGCGCATCTGGCGTTGCGCGGCAAAGAGGTCTTCAGGGGCAGCCTCGTACGCACTCTGGCTGTTGACGGCGACATTGCCTAGCCGATAGGTACTCTTGACCTCGCCATCCATACCTCCGCCGATCAACCCACAACACTCCGCCGGGTCAGTCTCGCTCGCATGGGCGAAGATCTCGTCCAATTGAGAAGTGTGAAAGGTGATCATTTATGCGTCGAGAGTATAGAACGAGAGCGACCACGACTGTATCGGTTAATCTTCAAGAAGTAGGCAACGGGTGTTGAGTGAAGCAATGCGTCCTACTTCTCCCGACTAGGCAAAACACTCAAGCGGAGCTCTTCCAGTTGCTTTGGATCAACTTCTCCAGGCGCGTCGATCATCAAATCGGCTGCAGAGGCAGTCTTGGGAAATGCGATGACGTCTCGCATGTTGTCAGTTCCAGCGAGGACCATCATCAGCCGATCGATACCGGGAGCAATCCCGCCATGCGGCGGTGTGCCAAACTCGAGCGCGTCCAGGAAAAATCCAAAGCGGGAGCGCGCTTCTTCCTGGGACATGCCCAACGCTTTGAAAACGAGTCGCTGCACGTCGCGTCGGTGAATACGAATCGAGCCGCTCGCCAACTCCACGCCATTGATCACTGGATCATAAGCCTTGGTCCGAATCTTTCCGAGTAGCTCCGTTTCACCACCTTCGACAGCGCGTTCGAGTAGTGACAAGTCATCATCCACCGGCGAAGTGAACGGGTGATGCATGGAATAGTAGCGTCCGTCTTCCTCATGAAATTCAAACATGGGAAAGTCCGTGACCCATAAAGGGGCGTAGACGTTCGCTGGAATCAACTTCTCGCGCCGCGCCACTTCGTTACGCAAAGCGCCGAGACTAGCAGCAACCGTCTTCGGTTTGCCGGCAACCACCAATAACGCATCACCCTTTTGCCCTCCGGCGAGTCCGGCCATCTTGGCAACGGCTTCTTCCCCGAGCGCTTTGAGCAGAGAGGATGAGAGCTCGTCACCTGTCTTAATCCATGCCAGGGCCGTCGCCCCGTATCGTTTGGCAAACTCTTGTAGTTCGTCCAGCGCCTTCCGCGAAAGCACCGCGCCGCCACGCACGACAATCCCTTTAACCTCGCCTCCGGCTGACAGTGCAGCCGCATAAGGAGCGAAAGTTGTGCCTGCAACAGCGGATGAGAGGTCCTGCAACTCCATCCCGGCGATACGCAAGTCCGGTTTGTCAGAACCGAACCGCCGCATTACTTCAGCAAACGTAAAGCGTGGAAAAGGAACAGAAAGTCGCACGCCAATCAGCCCAAAGAGACGAGCAAACAATCCTTCGACGAGCAAATAGATCTGATCAGGCGTGACGAAACTCATCTCCACGTCGAGCTGGGTAAACTCCGGCTGGCGATCGGCGCGTAAGTCCTCATCGCGAAAGCAACGAGCAATCTGAAAATACTTGTCGAGACCAGCAATCATGCAGAGCTGTTTGAATAACTGCGGCGATTGCGGCAGCGCAAAAAACTTTCCGGGTTGAATTCTGGAAGGAACGATATAGTCTCTTGCGCCTTCGGGAGTGGACTTAATCAGCACCGGAGTCTCAATCTCCGTGAACCCTTTTTCATCCATGTAGCGGCGAATTTCTGCCAGCACTCGATGACGCAACCTCAGGTTCGCCTGCAACTGCGGGCGTCGCAAATCGAGGTAACGATATTTCAAACGCAGGTCTTCGCTGGCGAGTGCGTCCGAGCTTCCGGTTTCGAGTTGAAACGGCAGGGTGCGCGCATCGTTGAAGATGAATAGGTCTCGAGCTCGAACTTCAATCTCGCCCGTCTCAAGCTTGGGGTTACGCTGGCTTTCATCTCTTGCCAAGACCTCACCAACAACCGCGATCACATACTCGCCTCGCAACTCCTTTGCCTTCGCATGCGCTTCAGAGGAGTCGTCTGCATTGAAAACCACCTGGGTTACGCCGTCGCGATCTCGCAAGTCCACGAAAGTGAGCACGCCGAAATCGCGTCGCTTCGCGACCCAACCCATCAAGGTGACGGTCTTGCCGACATCCTCTTTGCGAAGAGCGCCGGCGGAATGAGTGCGCTGTAGGTTTCCTAAATGATCCAGCATGTTCTTAAAGTAGTCGCTACCACTCGACCCCGGGAAGCTTCATCCGGGCAGGTCCAGCTCAACCAATAATCCCGCACGTCCCCGTGTCGCCCGTTCTCCGCGTCTCCCTCTCCGTCGCTCCCTAAGTCTTCCGTTCCGCAATTTCAATCAGATTGCCACCAGGATCACGCACATAGAACCGAGCTGATCCAGACATTGGTTGATCGTCCGGTATCACTTCGACTCCCGACTCTGTGAGTCGTTCTTTCGCCTGTGCCAGATCGCCAACGAGGAGGCAGATATGTCGCTTGCTGCCTTCGTTTCCGGCATTGCGATCGCGCGATAGATGTAACTGGACTGAGCCCAACTGGTACCACGCACCACCTCGACGTCTTAGTTCTTCTGGCTTGGGCACCTCCCGCAGGCCTAGAACAGTCCCGTAGAAATCTTTAGATGCGGCCTCCACTTCGGGATCCACTCGCAAGTTCACATGCTCAAGGGAAACAATCGATACTGACATTACTGAATCACCTGCCCTCTCGCTCTTCGGTCGCAGTTTAAATCTCGCGCGCTTATGCTACTCACTCAGTTTGAACTTCGGGTTTTCAATAATCCCGATGACGTTGCCAAACGGATCCTTTACTGTCGCCGCCTTAATGCCCTCGCCGACATCCTGAACGTCTTCGTGCTTGACTGCCCCGTGGTCAAGCAACTTCTGAAAAGCTGCCTTGGCATTCTCGACGCCCCAGTATGCGACAACTCCCTCTGCCTGATTCGACGGGCCGGAGCCGTCGGGCTGCAAACCGAGCTCATAACCGCCAACATTGAAACCGACATAGAACGGCTCATCGAAATAAGGACCGAAGCCGAGCATTGAGGTATACCAGGCCTTCGCTTGCTCGATGTCTTTAACCTGATAAATCGCAGTGCGGAGTCCGAGGAACATCATGAATCCTTCGCTAAGAGAATGGTCTTTGGGTCCTGGTCCTGGTCCTGGTCTTCCTGCGTTGCTTGGGTTAGCTGCTTTTATGCTCGTTCATATCAGCCGCTGGATCGAAGCGATGCCTTGTCTTCGCTGCGCCACTCTTCTGCGCGAAATTCTTATTGAACTCCGCCGAGCGATTCCTTGGAATGCTTAAAGACTTCCATTCCGCCGAGCGGAAGTGCTTTGCCAGAAACACAATCTGGCCGATGTGATAAGCGTAGTGTGTCATCTGCCGATTGATCGCCTGCACTACGGTGTGGTCTTCACCGCGGATCATGACGTGTCTTCCGCAGTCGTCAGGTTGCAGCGGCTCCACCGCAGCGAACAAGCATTTCCAACCCTGCTCCCAGTAAGCCAGCAACTCAGCTTTAGTTGTTTGAGGTTCAATCACAAACTCCATGTCGCGTTGGCGATTCGGCTTCTCACCGTCGGAGGTCAAGAAGTCGGTCCAGCGCGAAAGCATATTCCCCGTGATGTGTTTCATGATCACCGCAACACTGTTGGACTCTGCGTCGATTGCCACAAACAACTCCTCGTCCTGCAGCTGACTGAGAGCTTTTTCCGCGAGCTTCTGATACGCCCGAAAGCTTGCGAGTGAATCCTTCAGATAATCCTGTGCAGTCTCGCTCATCTCTTATTACTCACTTTGCTACAACCGGCTCACTTTTACGGAGAGCGGCGCGAATCACTTCCGCAATCTTCGCGTGAGGTAAACTGCTCTGCTCACCAGAGCGAAGATTCTTCAGCGACACTTCACCCCGAGCGCGTTCATCATCGCCGAGCACGACAACGAAGGGAATATCACGCGAGGAAGCGTACTTGAACTGCTTGCCGAGCTTGTCGGCTGCCGGGTAAACATCGACGCGCAAGCCGACGTTGCGCAGTTCCTGAGCGAGTGCGAGCGAATCCGTGATCGATTCTTCGCTCCAAATGCTGACCATCACTTCTGCAGGCGAAGACGCCAGCTCGCGAGGAAACATCTCTCGCTCGGTCATCAGCACGATGATACGTTCCAGTCCCAATGAGAAGCCGCAGGCGGGAATGTCCTGGCCCAGAAACATGCCGACCAGATTGTCATAGCGACCGCCGCCGCCGAGACTGCCGTCAAGGTCGTGACTATTGATCTCCATGATGGCTCCGGTGTAATAGGACAGTCCACGCGCCAAACTTGGATCAATTTCAAGCTTCCCTGCTAGACCACTGGCGGCGGCATACTTCATGATCGAGCGTAGAGATTCAATTCCCTGCGCACCTAGCTCGGTGGCGCCGACAAACTCCACCAGCCGGCCGATGATTGCGGCGTTCAGGGCTTCACGCTTCTTGTCGCCGTCTTCACCGATCGATAGGTCCGCAGCATGATCGAGAGAACTTAACGCTCCAAAAAAGCTCAGGAGTTTCCCTCCGGCGGCTTCGTCGATACCGCGCTCACTGAACTCCTTCGCCACGCCCTTGGATTTGATCTTGTCCAGCTTGTCGAGGGCTATTAGCGCTGAGTCATGCTTGTCGAGGGGCACCCCCGCTGAGGCCAGAACGCCTGTCAGCAGTAGCCGGTGATTCAATCGCAACTTGAAATCAGTGAAGCCTAGTCTTGTCAGGGCTTCGCAGGCCGCAGCGCAGATCTCTGCTTCCACAATCGCCGAGCGCGATCCGAGGATATCGACATCGCATTGATAAAACTCACGGAACCGGCCACGCGCCGGCCGGTCGGCGCGCCACACAGGTTGAATTTGATAGCGTTTGAAAAATTTAGGGAGCTTATCGCGATACTCCGCAACTACGCGCGCGAGAGGCACAGTGAGATCGTAGCGCAAGGCAAGATCTGCTTCGCCCGTGGTTTCATGAACACCGCGTTTCAAGATCTTGTAGATGAGCTGATTGCCTTCCTCACCATACTTACCCAGCAGTGTCTCAATGTTCTCCACCGCCGGCGTTTCCAGCGGCTCAAAACCGTAGCGCTCGTAGACTTCCTTAATTACGCCGATCACGTAGTCTCGTCGCCGCACATCGGCGGGAAGGAAGTCGCGCATGCCGCGCGCTGGATTTGTTTTTGAAGGCATGGTGCGTTCCGGGTTTCGGGTTGGTTTGTACTCTGCGAAATGTCTTTCCTTACAAAGGCCCCAATGGGGCTAAGCTCGAATTAAGATCGTCTTGTCTCGTAACTCGAAACTTGAAACTCGGAACCCTCTCTATATCGCTTCGTATACTCAACGTAGTTCTGCCAGAACAGGTTGAGCCCGAGCACTTCTTCTTCCGTCAGAGGCCGTTTCACTTTGGCGGGGGCACCCATCACGAGGGAGCGCGGCGGAATGATCGTGCCGGGAGCAAGCAGACAACCAGCTGCTACGAGAGACTGAGTTCCCACGCGCACATCATCGAGCACTATCGATCCGATGCCGATCAACGAACCGCGTTCGATATAGCAGCCATGAAGCGTGACGCTATGCCCGATTGTGACTTCGTCCTCGAGGATCGTTGGATGCGAACCGGTTCGAGTATGAATGACGCTGTTGTCCTGGACGTTACTGCGATCGCCGATGCGTATGTGGTACATGTCGCCGCGAACTGTCGCATTGCACCAGATGGAAGACTGCTCGCCGAGGTGCACGTCTCCAATCACCTGCGCGCTCTCATCGACAAATGCTGAAGGATGTATCTGCGGCTGAACGCCGCCGAATGTTCTGATCATATTTTTGATAATATTAGCACAGAGCCTAGCCACCATTTGGAGTGCGGGGGCGAACGTACCGCAACCCCGCTTGGAATTGCCGACCTCAGTGAAAGATTCACCTCAACATTGACAGCGTCGGAGCAGCGTGAGAGATTGCCGCCCGTGGCCCTCTTGCAAACCTCTTCCAAGAAACAAATCTCTGCTGTGTTAGTGATGTCAGCTGCCCTCTTCCTCAGTGGCTGCGCAGGCGCGCTCTTCAAAGTAAAACCAGCGATCGAGTTGCCACCGCTTGCCGGTAATGTGAAGAGCGGAAGCGCCGGCGGCGTTTTGATTCGCGTCGCGCCGCTGCTCTCGGATGAGGAAAGTCAGGATCTCTTCGAAGCTAACCTCCCGCTCGCGGGTGTGCTGCCACTGCGTGTTGAACTGGATTATGAGAGCGGAGTGCCGCTGGAACTCAAACGCGCGCGCTTTCGCATGCGTGATGGCGCAAGCAGGGAATGGAAACTTCTCTCACCGAAGGATGCAATCTCCCGAGTGCTGAAAGCGAACGAAATCTTTGCCTACAATCCCAGTTCGCGCAAGCAATTTGAAAAAGAGTTCGGCTCCTACGGGCTCGACTTAAAAACGCCTCTCACACCGTCTGAACGACGCCGGCAAGGCTTTCTGTTTTTTCAAACTCCAGATAAGCAAGCTCTGGCGAGTCCGCACGGATTGGTGTTGATAATCGAGCGGCTGCCTCAAGCTGTTGAAATCCCGCTCGACTAAAACAGTCAGTCTCGGGTCTCAGGTCTTGAGACTTGAGATTATTTCCCGGTCGACCCAAACCCCGCAGCCCCTCGCTGCGTTTCCTCAAGCTCCTCGGCCCACACGGCCTCCGGTGTCACAATCTGCTCAATAATCAGTTGGCACACTTTACTACCGGCAGGAAGCTCTGCGATCTCAGTAGCCGTGTTGTAAAGCAGACAGATGATCTCGCCACGGTAATCCGCATCAACAACCCCCGCCAGCAGATCGATTCCGTGATTTGCTGCGAGACCCGAACGCGGCGCCAGTCGACCATAGAAGCCTTCGGGTATCGCCACGCTCAAGCCTGTGTGGGCACGCGCCCGCGAGTGCGCTTCGATGCGCACTTCCTCGATACAAAACAGGTCCAGGCCTGCAGAGAGCGGCGTGCCCCGTGTCGGAAGCACGGCGCGCGGATCGAGTCTCCTGAACTTAAGGTGTGCTTGCGTCACTGATGATGGCTAGCTAGAGCTTTGGCGGTGTCACTCCGTGCTGACCCTGATATTTACCGCCTCGATCTTTATATGAGGTTTCGCAAACCTCGTCTGCCTCGAAAAACAAAACCTGGGCGACGCCTTCGTTGGCATAAATCTTCGCAGGCATCGGCGTGGTGTTGGAGAACTCCAGCGTTACAAAGCCTTCCCATTCGGGTTCGAAGGGCGTCACGTTCACGATGATCCCGCATCGCGCGTACGTACTCTTCCCCAAACAGATTGTCATCACATTCCGCGGAATACGAAAGTATTCGACTGTGCGAGCGAGGGCAAAACTGTTGGGAGGAATGATCACGTGATCGCCTTTGATGTCCACGAAGCTTTTGGAATCAAACTTCTTGGGATCGACGATGGCGCTGTAGATATTTGTAAAAAGCTTGAATTCGTCAGCGCAGCGCACGTCGTAGCCATAGCTTGAAGTGCCATAGGAAACCACGCGCCGCCCATCGACCTCTTTAACCTGCTGCGGCTCGAACGGTTCGATCATGCCGTTCTCCTGCACCATGCGACGGATCCACTTATCTGATTTGATGCTCATAATGAGCCGAGAGGATACAAGGGCAAAAGATGAGTGACAAGCGGGCATCGATTTAGGGAGGCGGAATGCGGAGTACGGAGTGCGGAATCATAATGGGACGCCGGGCTGATCACCACGGAGCTTAGACTTTCTAACCGCGGTTCCGAACTTCACGCCCGCTTTCCGCAATCCGAATCCGCAAGCGAGAGACTCCGTACCCGCACTTCGCCCTGCGAACTCACTTATCTCCTCCGCCCATCACTTGCTTATTGAAACGAATCGTTCCATCTCCAACAATGAATTTGAAAGATGCACCACCGGCTCCAGCCCGGGCCCGCACGATCCGGTCGTTGAGGCCGCCACCCTCTCGCGCCTCGAGGCCGGCATAGGTAGTTTCTATTTTGCCAAGACGCAGAACGTCCGCATCGATGTCACCATTGAAACCGGCCGGAAGCTCAACGGTCAGGTCGCCCGTTGCCAGACGAACGAGGCCCCCGTTCCCGCGCCAGCTTCTAACAGGAATCTTCATCAGGATTGATCCCACCGCGACAGTAGCGTGAATCATGCCCCCGGTCAGGGTTAGCTGCGCATCGCTTTCCGTAGCTGTGAGCGTTAAGGCGCCCTCGACTCCGGCGACACTGATTGGGCCGCGTCCAGTATCGATTTCGAGATCTGTTGCTGCCGGCACACTGAGCCGATATCTAATCTTCCATGGTAGCCCCAGAAGGTTTTTGGGAAAGTTCCTGGCAACTCGCTTCATGAAAACTCTATCGTGCGTGCCCCTCGTCAGGATGCGCACGTGATTAGGATCGTCGACAAACGCGAAGCTGTTCAGCAGCGCCAGCCGATCCAGATCTGCTTCTGTTTCCGCGTGCAACTCGATCTCGGCACTGAGCTCCACTTCGCTGCGGGGCCAACCTTCAATCGTGATGGAGCCTTCAGGCGCGCCCAGGATGGTCACCGTTCCGCCATATCCCAAACGACGCGACTCGTGTCGCAGGATCGTGCGCGTTAACAAAACTTGAGGTGTTTGAATGTTTGACTTACTTCTCGTCGGTCCCTTTTCTTGAGCGTGAAAGGATGCGGGATAGCCGAGGCAGCTAATGATGGACACTGCGACGAGAAAGTGGCGGAGGGTGCCGTTGCGGTTGCTTGTTGTCATCGATAATTGCTTGCCATGAGCTGATACGTAGATCCCGAGTCGAGCAGAATCCGTTTGCACGTTGGATAGTACCATTGCAAACACAGCGGAGAGCGCAAAAAAGCGAACGATTCTCGATAGCTCGAAAAGCGTTCGCCCGGACTGCAGTTGGAATTTTTACTATCGCCTGAGGAAGGTGATCGCACCTTGAAAATTCGTGATGACGACCTTCGCGCGACCATCGTTCACGTCTCCGACAAATTTACTGAATCGCTGGCCATCGCCGACTGTCTTGAAGCCGCTATTCCAAAACTGGCCAAGTACGATCTTCTTGTTCGGAGCTGCGGCTACGAGATCGAACGTGGAGTTCGCCGGGATGCGGATCGAAATATCGCCTTTGCCGGATTGAAACTGGTAGATACCGCCGCGCGATACTTCGCCATCGAAAAAGATGTTGCCGCTCAGGTTTTGCGCAAACACTTGCGAGGCGTTGATGCCGGTCAATTCGATATCGCCTTCCGAAGTAACGTGGGCGCGCACGAGGTCGCCACGGATATTGCTGATCCTGATATCGCCCACCATCGTTTCAATGTCGATAGAAGAATTCTGCGGGACCATGATGCGGAAGTTTACGGCGCCGACATTGTCTCTGCCGCGATTGTCATTGGTAACGTCGATCACGAGATTACCGTTCACCTGCTTCGGAACAACGGAAGCGGCGGGCGATTCCATGCTCGCGAATATTTTGATTTCGTCGCGGTTCCAGGACTCGACAGTAATCTTACCCGAGGTGTTTTTCAGTTGGAGGCGAACATTCTTTCCCGCCGGGTAACGTTTGGAAACGCTCTGCTGTGCGAACACCCCTGCAGCGCCAAGGCCAAGGAGGGCAGCGACCACCAAGGCCGAGCTGAGAGGGGTGCGCCAAAACATCTGACGCGGGGCTAACGTTCGATTACTCATTTGTGTGGGGCTATTCAATGACTAAACTCAAAACTGTCTGTTGCATCCGGGACTTGCACTTAGAGATCCGAAAACTCTTTGAGCAACGCCAGTTTTTCGTTAAGGGCTGCGTTAAGCATTTCCTCGGAAACTTCATCGTGGGGATTTCTGTTCAGCTCGTTCAACGAATCATTCACTGCCTGATCGATAACCAATAGGTTTCGATCGAACGTATCGCGCATCTGCGGGTTCCAACGTGTCTTATTAGTTTCGACGCGCTGATTCCAATAGTTGATAGCCTGCTGCTGCTGCGAAATGCGATCGCGCACGTTGCTGCCTGTCGAGACAAGGGTCGCAGTCCTTACATCGCCTGGGGCCGTTCCATTCACATCCGAAGATTCCCAGCGACGCACTCCAACAGCCGTTGCCAGCGAAACGATGACAACCAATGCGGCAACCGCCGCGGTGAGTTGTGGTACTGACAATTCCCAACTGCGACTAAGCCAACGCGACCAGGAACTACGGGATGCAGGTTGCGCCGATGGCTGGGCGCCGGCAAACGCCGGGCTTTCGGCCTCAATCATGTTGCGAATGCGAAGCCACAAAGCCTTCTCGTTAGGCGGAGCAGCATATTCTCCGCGGTGCGCCTGACAAAAAGTCACGATTGAGTGCAAGTCATTTCGCACGTCCGAGCAGGAGAGACACTGTTCCAAATGGGAGTTCAGCGTGGCTTGGTCCTCAGCGCTGAGCGCGCCGTCAACCAAATCGCCGACCAATTCCTGACACTTCTCGCAATTCATTGTCTTACCTCAACTCTGCCACTGTCTTCAATTTCTGTCCGTTTGCTCCGTGGCACTTCGGTTTGAGCAATCAAGGGGAGACTGCATAACTTTTGTTGCCGGCCTCTTCCTCCGGCACGAATTTAAGGAGGCAGCCGATTGTTACCAAACTGGGTGAGCGTTCTTGGAAGCTACTCCTTCGTCTTCTGTTGCCTGAGCAGCCCCCGCAATTTCATTCTGGCCTTATGCAACTGTGACTTCGACGTGCCCACCGAGCATCCAAGCATTCGCGCAATCTCTTCATGTTCGTGTCCTTCAATGTCGTGAAGGGTAAAGACTGTGCGATATCCGGGGGGCAGTTGCGAAATAGCCGCGTCCAGGGCGATCCGGTCGACTACCGGCATCGCGTTGGGGTTTTCCGTGCCTTTTACGATCTGCACTGGAGTTTCGCCGTCCTCGGTGGTCTGTTCCATCTTGACCCCGCGTTTGCGAAAGTGCATCAGTACCTGATTCACCGTTAGCCGGTGCAACCAGGTTGTAAAGGCCGACTCGCCCCTAAAGCTTCCAATCTTTCTAAAGAGCTGAATGAAGACCTCCTGCGCGAGATCTTCAGCCTCCGAGACATTTCCCGTCATTCTTAGGCAAAGCGAATAAACGCGCCGATTGTGGCGCTGGTAGAGTTGCTCAAAGGCTCCCATGTCCCCCTGAGCGGCACTCTGTGTCAGACCGTAATCGGTTACTGGCGGTGTCTCGGTTTCGGCTGCGGTCACGTGTTCGTTTGCCGGCAATCAGACTGCCATGCCCGATCTCACGTGTCCGCCCTTCAAGGAGCGGTACCCTTTTCCTCTTTTTTCCACGATCGGGAAAGGTGCGAGGCTATCAGGTACCCTCTGGCGGGTGTGATGCGGCGCTTGGAGCGCGTCGTTGCCTTTAAAGCCAAAAGTAAGCGGTTTTCGTCGACGCCACACAACATTCGCTTGTCGATTTGACTCACGTCCAGTAGGTCCGATCAAGAGAGCGGTAACCCACTGCTTCAGCTACATGAGCGGAGCGGATCTGTTCGGAACCTTCCAAATCTGCAATGGTGCGGCTGACCTTTAAGATACGGTCATAAGCGCGTGCTGACAAGCCCTGCCGTGTCATTGCACGTTCCAGCATATGTTCGCTGTCGGAATCGATGCGGCAATAGCGGCGGATCATCCGGGGTGTCATTCCCGCGTTGGCAAATATCTTTTCGCTTGTGAGGCGCTTGCACTGTTGCTCACGTGCTTGGATTACCCTATCGCGAATCACAGCAGAGGTTTCTGAATCGGGCGCCGGATCGCCCCTAAGCTCGCGAAACTTCACGGCCGGAACGTCCACGTGGATATCGATGCGATCCAGCAAAGGACCCGAAATCCGACCGACATATCGCTGAATCTGAAGCGGTGTGCATCGGCATTCCCGCGTCGGATCGTTCCAGAAGCCGCATGGACAGGGGTTCATCGCGGCAGCCAACATGAAGGATGCGGGAAAGGTGAGCGACATTG
>JBDTYQ010000025.1:0-40584 GCA_040005515.1 bacterium | reverse complement strand
TCGTGTTCGTGAGCGCCACTTTGCCGGCGGCCGCAGCCAGGGCAATCGTGCCGATCGCGTCCGGAGTCGGCAGGCTGGTCGTTCCGCCCGCCCCCTGCGCTTCCTGCACAAGATAATATTGGCCGGGCTGGAGCGTGACGTTCGTCAGGTTAGTGACCTGCCACGTCGTGCCTGTAGCCGACGCGTACTGCACCGCCCAGCCGGTCAACAATTGAGGCGTGGTTCCGCGGTTGAACAATTCGATGAAGTCGTTCCGGAAGGTCGAACCAGTATTGCCGCCGCCGCCGTACGCTTGGCTAATGACGACGGTAGTCGAGGGCGCAAGTGGTAGTGGCGCATTCAGTGCGCCCGCCCTTTTCTGCGCCGCGGTCGGCACCGCAGCAAAGACAAGAAACTGCAAGACTACGAATGCGGCCAGAAGAACGGCAATGAATTGCCTGCTTGCCGAAGAGCGACGGCTTAGGGTGAATGTAAACACAGTGTGATTCCTTTCCTTGTTCAATGAATTTTTGGGGCGAAGTTGATTTCGGAGACTAAGCGTCTGGAAGACCCCACTCAGGGAGAAGCCGGGCGGTGCGTCCCTCAAGTCGCTCGCTACATGACTGCAATTACGCTAGATTCTTACTGCGAAATTTTTATTCAGTTGTCGCGGCAGAACAAAGTGGGAGACGACTGCCTTCGAGAAACGTGTGCCAACGGTCAGGTGCGAGTTCTTATACCACATCGGGCTGGAGAAACAGAGCACCTCTTAGTCGGCGGCTTCCAGGAGACGATGCGCCGCGAGCGAGGTAAGCAGACGTTCGACTGAGACGGCTGCGTGCTCGGGCGACACATCGTAAGCTTCACTCATTTCCTGCGCAATCTCGGCGGTCGTTTGACGTCGTTCGAGACCACGCCAGACGAGCATCGCTGTTTCATTTAGTGTGTAGTAACGCTTCGTGTTTAGATCGACGAGTACGGCTTCTGTGCCGTCGAACTCGGTGTACACAATCTGATCGTGCGGATGCGGCGTGCTGTCCATTATTAGGGCAAATCCAGTTTCAAGTTTTTTAGAACGCTGTCCATCACGCGGAAGCAGGCGCTGCCTGCAGCACCGGCAGTGCTCGTTGGTTCGTTTCGGATGGTTCGTTCGGTTGCGTCCGCCAAGGAATCTTGCCGAAGCTCTGCAGGCAGAACAGACAGGGCGAGCCTGTATAGAGATCAGGCTCCGCGCCGCGGGCCGCAAATTGGGCAAGAGCCTGGTTGCGTCGCTCGATTTGCATCTGAGCCAACGCTTTTAGGCGCGCGTAACCCACTGCAAAACTCTCGCGCGTTAGATCCGCTACGACATCCAGCTCGTCGTTCGCGTTGCGATAGCCGGCCATGTTGCAACAGAGCGTAAGTCGACCGCGCCAATCTACGTTGCAACTCGTTCCTTTAAGAGGTGAGCACGGCACGCCAGGATTTATGTCGTAGTAGCCCACAGCAATACCGAGAGGCATCTTCAAGATCCCTGCCAGACCCATAACTTCCTGCTCAGCATGTCTCTGTTCTTCGCGTGTCAGAGAAGACTCTGCTTCTAATTCTGCAGAGGTCGGCAGTAGATGTGCGAAGTGCAGAGCCGCTGCGCCGAGTCGCGCCGCGAGCAACGCGATCTGTTCGAGTTGCGGCAAGGTGTCGCGCCGGAGGCCAACCTTGAAAACGAACGGGATGCTCTGCATGTGGCAGCGCGTAACGGCGCGGATCACGCGATCGAAAGAACCTGCACCACGCCAATGGTCATGTGCCGCGCGCGTTGCGCCGTCGACACTGAACGCCACCAGACGCACCGCTGATTTATGCGCGAGAAGCGCCGGATAGACGCGATCGAAGTGCCATCCGTTGGTGACGAAACTACATTGCATTCCTTCCGCCGCAATGGCCGCGATCATGTCCGAGAATTGGGGGTGCAGAGTAACCTCGCCCCCGGTGAATGTGACGTAATCAATCTGATAGGCGGCACGCGCTTCGCGCACAATGCGACCCAGAAGTTCGGCGGGAAAGAAGTCAGCCTTGGTGTGATAAAGCGCGTCTTCGTCGCGCATGCAGTAGCTGCAATGCAGATTGCAGACGTTCGTGAGTTCGACTGTGATTCGAACCGGATCGTCATCGCGAAGTGGTTGAGTTGTCACTACGAAAGCCTTCTACGCTGCCATGTAGGGCGCAATCAAGTCTGCCGCACCACGGGCATCAAGCATCAGGTCGCGCCCTGCGCGCAACTCGTAAGATCGACACTGGTTTGCTAGTCGTGCAAGCACCCGCAAGTAGTCCCCCGCGGTGTGCTCATCGTAAGTCGCCCACGGACAAGAGCGCATGAGTTGTTGCATAGCTTCACGGGCAGACATTGGGTTAACTGCGGTCACCGCTGTATCCGTCACCTGAGGAAAAAAAAGAACCCCTGGCCGGCAATGATGCGCCTGGCCGTTGGGAAACACTATCGAAGGTTCAAGGCGACGCTTGCGGGGATCGGATGCTACAGGAGCACCGAGCGCCTCGTCGAGCCGCGGCAAGCTGCTCCCGGCGAGGGATGGCGCTGCCACTGAGAAGAGTCGCCGTAGCCCTTCGGCTTCCAGTCCCGCATCAGTCTCGCGCAACACTATCATGTCATCCGAGATATACCGCCAGCCGCTCTCAGTCAGCTTCAGTGCAAACGTGGTCTTGCCACTGCCGGATGGGCCGACGAAAAGTGCTCCACGACCTGATGCCGGGTCCAGGAGGCCGGCAGCATGTACGTCATAAACTCCCGCTCGACGTAACGCTGCTTGCAACGCATAAGAAAAGACATTGACTAGAGCGATGGGATGCTTTGCGTGCGGCGTTGAACCAAACCAGACTTCTACCAGACGCGCGGAAGGCGGTGAGATCAAAACGACCGAATCGTTAACGGTCAGAAAATACCGCGAACCATCCGTGTGGCAATCACCGTGATTAATTGCAAATACTGGGAGCGCGGCTGGCACGGCAGGAGGCGTGGCGCGCTCAACTCTGAGGGTGACAGTGGTCTGGTGATCAACAGGAGGAGATGTGGGGACTAGATGAAATCCGCTGAGGAAGTTCGCAACCCAATGCGCCGCCCAATCACCCTGTGCTTCAACTCGTAGCGTACGACCCGCTATGCTGTAGTGACTGGTCAGCGCGGCTTGCGTTGCGGATGCGACAAGGGAGCCTGACACTTCGCCGGACACAGGGTAAATACACTCACGCACCAACTAGACGGTTGAGGCCTCAATGGTTGGGGCCTGAAAGAAGGTGGTTGCTTCCAGCACGTCGACGGGTACCGATACTGCCGGCTCAACAAAAGGCTTTTTCTCTACGTGCTGTGCTTCCGCCTTTTCCTTCCGTTCGCCGACCTGCTCGCTGACATTATTGCTCTTTTGATTGTTCAAGGTTCCGTCTCCTCACATTTTCATGGTTTGGCTGGTTGGTTGCGCGAGAACTAAGCGCAACGGTCTCGTTTCGTACGTCTGTAAATCAGTGCGCTGGTACAAACGGATGTTCGGCGAAAGAGCACGCACCACCTGCTCCATTGTGGCGTTACTCATATCAAGGCTTACGACTTCGTTAGAGTCATATTTCATCTCGAAAGGAATGTCAACCTTGCTCGCTATTTCGTACAGTACCGCTGTCAATGGTTGTTTACGAGCGTGCACAGTCAGCTGATTTCGCTCCATCTCAACGCTCAGGGCCTTCTCCTGCTTGTCTTTTTCAGATTCGGCCTCAGTGCCTTCTTCAGTGTCACCAGAGATCACGATCGCCTCGGAATCTCCGCGGACAACAGCCGACTCGGCCGGCGGCGGCTCATTCACGGCATAGAGATAGATCGCCACTACCTTTGGCATCATGCTGCCGTCGCCACTGAGTTCATAGTCCACGAAAGGCTGCGGAGCGATCATGCGCAACGCCGTTTCGAGAGGCAGCTCAACAAAATCAACGGTAACCTTTGCCTTCTGCATTACCGGGCTAAGCAACACGGGTACGTCAAAGTCTTTTCCCAGTTGGGCAGCGATCTCTGCGACCTGGGCGTGGTCGGCCTTCAGGTCCACTGCTCGAACCGCACCTTTGGCAACCTTGAGTTTGAACGTTCCCTTGGTCTCTTTGCCTTTTGCGATCTGGGTGTTAGCTGCGGGCTGGGTTGGAGACTTCTGCCCGGGCTTTGTCGCCTGAGGTTGATCTGTCGGCGCTGGATTCGACTGCGCCGGCTGGACGGGCGCCACGGCCGGGTTCGCAGTAGAAGACTTGGGAGTACGGCGCCGTTGCGCAAAACCCGCATTGGGTAGAACCAATAACAAGACGATCCCTGTCAGGATTAAAAGCTGCCACCTGGAAAACATCTCCGACATTCTCACGTACCTCTTTGCTTGATTCGAGACCCTTGTCATCCGCACATTGTCAGAGCCGGAACGCACGACTCACATCCAACAATGGGCTGATATTTACTGCAAATTAGCGTCGGTCGGTGTAACGTTACAACTAAGACGTAAAACCGCCGACTAGACGGCGGTTAGGACTTAGGAGAGACTTGGGAAGGATGACTATTCGGCTCGCTTTAAATCTCGTACGACAGCGACAGTAACACATTTAATAGCTGAGCGGCAACGACTTGAAGGGAAACCGATGCGGCAAAACTCAATGGAAATGACTCGGTCCGCCAACCAGGACCATCCGCACCGGTCTCACTAGGTAATAGACAAAGTTAAGAGGCGCAGGCAGCTTTATCTGCACCAGATCTTGCTCGGTCGGCGAGATGGCGAAATGCAGGTATTTGATCTTGTCGCGAAGACGGCGCCGGGCTTTCAGTTGAAAACGGAAATATCCTGCCATCCCGCTCGGGGTCAACTCCGGAGTAAACAAGAATCGCTTCACGCTTGCTGCAAGGGCTGGAACCATTTCATCACTATTCAGAACTTGCTCTATCTTTGGTGGCAGCTTCGCGCCAAGCAGATCGACCGCCAGATACAAGCCGAGGGACAGCATGCGCTCGCTGCCCGTTCCTCGGGCGCGCGTAACTAATTGTTGCCAATCCAGGTTCTGATTCTGTTCAATCAAGCCGGCGATGTCGCTGATCCATGCCAGCCTTTCCCACAAATGTTTAGAGCCATGGATACATAGTGACAGCAACAAGTGCTCGGTCGCGGGACGCCTAATCGCGATTCCATTCAACTGCCCTTCTTCAAGACTTCCCCAAAAAGCGTCAGACTCAAATGGACGTGCGAAGTTTGGGGCACTAACTGTCCAGTGAAGCTCCACCACCAGACGTTTGTTGTCACGAGTGAACGGCAGATTGCACTGCGTCTTAAACAGAACGGCCTGCTGCCGATCGGTGAGGAGCGGCAGTGGCGCGTAGCCTTCGGCCACCAACAAATCACGCGCGCGCGTAACGTCGTTAGGACTAACCAGAATGTCGAGATCGCTAAACTGCCTTAACGCGACGTTGCCGTAGAGTTGTTCGGCGAGGGCCGGGCCTTTATAAGGAACGGCCTCAATCCGCTCTGTTGCAAACAGCGCGAGCAATCGTTGCAGCTCATGAGTGAGAAAAATGTTTAGGGCAGAGACGCGCTGAAAAGCGGTGCGCAAATACTGCCGATGTTCCGCTTGGATCGCGTCGGCGCAGCAAGCATTCAAATGCCAGTGCAGTAAAGGCAGTAAGCCGTGACGATCGGTGAGCCGGAGGAGATAACCCCAGTCGAGGCCTTTCTCGATTAACTCCCGCAAGCGCGCTGCCTGCTGCGGATCGACGTGGACACGCGCGCAAACAAGCAGCAACTCAACTTCCGGCGCTGAGTCTTCAGGACGCCAGACCGCCGACTTTGAAACTTGGGTCGATGCGACCATCCGGATTATGAGCGGCTAAATGATTGGTAAGGACACCCACGAACTCAGGCAGGCTTACTCATTAACTTTCAACACCGCCAGAAACGCTTCCTGGGGAATCTCGACGCGGCCCACCTTCTTCATCCGCTTCTTACCCTCTTTCTGTTTCTCGAGCAGTTTGCGCTTACGCGTGATGTCTCCACCGTAGCACTTGGCAATTACATTCTTTCCCATTGCCTTCACAGTTTCGCGGGCAATCACTTTGTTGCCGATCGCGGCCTGAATCGGCACCTCGAACATCTGACGCGGAATCAACTGCTTCATCTTCTCCGCTAACGCCCTACCCTTCGCCTGCGCAGTGCTGCGGTGCAGCACCAGAGAAAGAGCATCGACCGGCTCATCTGCAACCAGAATGTCGAGCTTCACGAGATCGCTCTCCCAGTACCCCGAGAGATTGTAATCGAGCGAAGCGTAGCCACGCGAAACCGATTTGAGTCGATCGTAAAAATCGAGGACGATCTCATTAAGCGGCAACTCATACGTCAGCATCACCCGATTCGAGGCAATGTATTCAAAACCCTTCTGCACTCCACGCTTCTCTTCCAATAACGGCAGGATCCCCCCGAGGTATTCATCAGAAGTTAGGATGGTCGCCTTAATCACCGGCTCCTCTATCTTAACAATGCGACCCGGGTCAGGCAGCTTCGCAGGTGAATCAATCTGGAGTGTCTTTCCGTCGGTCGTTGTCACCACATAGCGCACACCCGGGGCAGTAGTGATCAGATCGAGATTGAACTCGCGTTCCAGGCGCTCCTGCACAACTTCCATATGAAGCAATCCCAGGAACCCACAGCGAAAACCGAAGCCGAGCGCTGTGGAAGATTCGGGTTCATAAAAGAAGGAGGCGTCGTTCAATCGCAGCTTATCCATCGCATCCCGCAACTCTTCATACTGATTGGTGTCGACCGGATAGAGACCCGCAAACACCATCGGCTTGATCTCTTCAAAACCGGGGAATGGCTCTTTGGTAGGACGCGCAGTTTCCGTAATGGTGTCGCCGATCTGAACATCGGCAACTTCCTTGATGGATGCCGTAAGGAACCCTACCTCGCCGACACCTAATTCGCCGATGGGCGTGGGCCGCGGTCGATTCACGCCGAGTGTCTCAACTTGATAGTCGCGGCCGGTGTTAAAAAAGCGAATCTTCATTCCCGGTTTGATCGAACCATCAATCACTCGAAACAAGACGATTACTCCGCGATATGAGTCGTACCACGAGTCAAAAATCAGGGCCTTCAGCGGGCCGTCCGGATCGCCTTTCGGCGAAGGCACATCGCGCACGATTGCTTCCAGGACCTCATGAACGCCCATGCCTGTCTTGGCGCTGGTGAAAACTGCATTGTGAGTCTCGAGCCCGATGAGGTGCTCGATCTGTTCGATGGCCCGCTCCGGTTCGGCGCCCGGCAAGTCGATCTTATTGATGACTGGAATCAATTCCAGATTGTTCTCGATTGCGAGATAAGTATTAGCGAGCGTCTGCGCCTCGACGCCCTGCGAAGCATCGACGATCAACAAAGCACCCTCACAAGCAGAAAGAGATCGTGAGACTTCATAAGAGAAGTCCACGTGTCCGGGCGTATCGATCAAGTTGAGTAAGTAAGTCTTGCCATCCGCGGCCGTATAGTCGAGGCGCACCGCGTGTGACTTGATCGTGATCCCTCGCTCGCGCTCGAGGTCCATGTTGTCGAGGATCTGCTCCGACATGTCGCGGCCGGTAACCGCTCCGGTAAGTTCGAGCAGCCGATCCGCAAGTGTGGACTTGCCATGATCGATATGCGCGATGATCGAAAAATTTCGAATGCTTTCGGGGTTCATTAGAATTCAGCGGGGCTGTTACTAAACATAACAAAAGGCGCACGAAACCGCACGCGCGCCAGTTTGTTGATGCTTTGCGAGTACGTCAGTCGTTGATGTGAGATTCGACGTACGCCCGACCCTTTTCCGGTGTATCGATCGTTTTCATGAAGTCCATGTTCCGCATCGCCCACTCGAAGTGTTCTTTGACGAACTGCTGGTACGCATCACCCGTCCCGGATTCAAAACCGATTTTCGACATCACCCGAAGGATCAGGTCGCTGTCCTTTGTAATGCCCGCAGCTTGAAACAGCTTGTGCTTATCGTCGTCCGGAAGCGTGGAAGACGACGAGTCAGCTGCGTCGTTCGCGTTGGTGTTGCTGTTCGGACTGCTATTCGCATTTATGTTAACGTTGTAGTTGCGGTTCCGATTGGTGCCGGCCAGGTTTTTCATATAGCCGCCTAGATATAAAGCCAGTCCGATAACTACAATCAGGATCAAACCCAGGCAGCCCACCGCACCGCAGCCAATACCAATCTTTTGATTTCTGTTCATTGTTTCCCCGTATGCAACAGTTGAATTGATCCGCCAACGCGCTGAATTTAAAGCACACTCTTCATCCAGGCGATGCAATGCTCGAGATGCTCGCGCATCACCAGGCGGTTCCCATTGCGAATTTCACCGTGACCTGGCAGGACCCACTCAAAATCGTAGTCTAAGAGCTTTTCCATGGAACGCGTTTGTGCAGCCCAAGAATACCACGCGACACTGCGGAAGGCCGTTAACGTCTGACGCGCACGCGACCAAGCGAGGTGATCGCCGGTAAATAAAAACTTCTTCCGGTACTGAAAAACGACGTGACCGCGCGTATGACCGGGAGTGGGGATCGCCACCAGATCATCATCAAGTCTGATTTCTGCTTCGCCCTCTATGATTCGTTCCATACCCAGTTTCGCTGCGCCGTCAGCCGCGTGCATGATTCGTTCGCAGCCAAACCTCTCCGCGAATCGTTGGTGATCGGCGATATCGTCCTGATGGGTTAACAGCATATGACGCACACCGCCGCGGGCCTCAATGCGTTTCACGAGCAGTCCTGCGAAGCGCGGAGAGTCAACCAGAACATTTCCGCCTTCACTGTCAGGACGGACAATCAGATAACTCCACCCACCGAAGCTCGCTGCTGAAGTGAACCCGCAGAAATAAACATTCTCGGCGATGAGTTGTGGAAAGGCATCGATGCCAATGTGCGCATCATGTTTGGCCGTCGCTCCGATCGATCCGATGGGGCAAGCGACGAGCGCCATTAAAGCGAGCCGGGTTTCTGCGTCTGTTTCAGGTTGGTGATAGACGCTGCATTGCTCACCGTGATCATGGAAAATAGTCGGCGCGAGTTGACTGCAGGTATCACAATCAATACAGGAAGCATCGACAAAAAAGTCGCCGCTGACGTTCTGCGGTAGTCGTTCGGAAACACTTGCCATGAACCGATTTGCTGATTACGGATTTCAGATTGCTGAAGGTAATCGCTATACACTGACTAATGACTACTACAGGCCAAACTCATTGATCAATCGGTGAAGGTACGAACGGCTGATGCCCAGACGCTTAGCGGTCGCGACTTTGTTTCCGCCTTCACTTTGTAGCGCTTTCACAATCATTCGTCGCCTCAACGCTGCCACGCCGCCTTCAAGTGTGCTTTCATCCGTCAGTTCGACCTGGACACCGAACTAATCGGCAATCGGAAATCGCCAATCTACGCTGGCTTTCTCCCAAACTCCTCCAGCAAAGGCCGCAGCGCGCTGAGTATCGCATCATGGGCCAGACCGTTGCTCGCGACAATGCCGTTGCGATTTTGGACGTCGGGCGAGTTGTAGCGCAGCAGCTGGCCAAACAAATCGGTGAGACGTCCGCCGGCTTCGCTCAAAATGATTTCAGGGGCGCACGTGTCCCATTGCTTCGTGCGCGGCGAGAGGTGCACGTAGAGATCGCACTGCTGTTCGACGATCAATCCAACCTTGATCCCCACTGAGCCACGCCGGATCTCGTCCTTAACCTGAAAGGCCTTGACCACTCTGTCCATCCGTGGACTGCGATGCGAGCGGCTCGCCGCCAGACGCATCCGAGGTAGTTCCGTCTGCTCAGAAACATGGGTGCGTTCCGCGTCAAAGTCCGGACGTTCGATCCAACTGCCCTGGCCACGCACCGCCCGGTAAAGCACATCCGTAAGCGGTTGATAGACGACGCCGAGCACGCACTCACCGTTTTTGGTGAGCCCAATCTGTACCGCGAAATCTCCGTTACCGTCGATAAAGCCGTTGGTGCCATCAAGCGGGTCGATCATCCAAACGCGATCTTTGTCGAGCCGGTGGTCGGTGTCGATCGATTCCTCAGCAAGGATTCCATCGCCGGGAAACTTCTGGCGTAATGCGTCAACGATCAGTTCGTTTGCCACGCGATCAGCCTCGGTGACCGGCTCGCGACCGTCTAAATCATGTTTCTGTTGGACGACGAGAGGAGTCTGGTAGAACTCGAGTATCGCGGCGCCCGCCTCGCGCGCGAGATCGATCGCCACGCGCAGTTCCGAGGCGTAGGCGAAATCATTTGGATGTGGTTGGGTTGTTGTTCCGGTCATTCGTATCCAAGGGTGAGAGAGGGGTGAGCCAGACTGCGAGCCCTTGTTGGGACAAAATGTGTCATCCAGTCTAGTAGTTCTTTAAGGTATCTCGTTTCTAAAAACATCCTGCTCCTACGGAGCCCAGAACGAAATCACTCCTACCCAGGCGTTAGACTTCCCCCAGAAACCCTCGCGCTGCCTCACGAATGATCTCCAGCGTCCGATCGATATCAGCGCGCGTCGTGCGAAAGTTAGTGATGCAAGCGCGCAAAGCGAACCGCCCGCGTATGTTGGCGTTTGAGACGTAAGCCTGGCCGCCACGTTGCACCAGTTGCATCAACCGAGTGTTCAGCTCATCGACCTCAACTTCGAGTGGCTCGCGCTCCGCTTCAGACATGGCATCCAAGCGAGCCTTGAGGTTCGCCGGAACATAACGAAAACAGCAGATGCTCAGTTCGACCGGTGCCAGCAATTCAAAGTCTTCCGCTTCCGTCACCCGCTCTGCAAGATATGCCGCGAGAGAGTTGTCGTCGCTGATCGCTTCTGCAAGCCGTCGCACGCCGTAGTAACGCAACGTCATCCAGATCTTCAATGCGCGGAAACGGCGTGACAGCTCCATCCCGTAATCCCAGAAGGCGAAGGCCTCGTCCGCATCCGCTTCATGAACCTTGATGTAGTCGGCTTCATTTGCCGAGAACGCAGCGCGCGCCGCCGCCGCATCGCGAAACAGGAGGCAGCCCGCGTCCATAGGAACATACAACCATTTGTGCGCGTCGAGCGATACTGAGTCGGCGCGCTCAATCCCTTTGAAGAGTGAGCGCTTGCTTTCGTCGAGGCTACCGGGCGCGCCATAGGCGCCGTCAACGTGAAACCAAAGCCCGAACTCCTCTGCGAGGTCAGCAATCTCTGAAAGTGGATCAACCGCGCCGGTGCTGACTGTACCTGAGCTCCCGACCACGCAGAACGGCGTTAGTCCGTCTCGCAGATCCTTTTGCACACGCTCACGAAGCAGACTCACGTTCATACGAGAACGATGATCCGCAGGAACGGTTCTCACTTGTTCCCGCCCGAAGCCGAGAATGTCAGCAGCCTTCGGAATCGACATGTGGATCTCGTCCGAAGCATAGATAGTCATGGGACTTCTCGTGTTCCAAAGCCCCCGATGCGCGATGTCTCCTTCACTTCTTGTTCGTTGCGCGATGAGCAACGCCGTCATGTTTGCCATCGAGCCGCCACTCGTCAGCAAGCCCTGCGCGTTTTCGCTGAAGCCAATCATCGAACCGAGCCAGCGAACGACAGTCCTTTCGATCTCCGTCGCCGAAGGCGTCGAACGCCACGATGTAACGTTCGCATTCAGAGTTGAAGCCAGAAGATCCGCGTACGCGCCCGCCGCAGTTCCTGGCGAGGCCACGTAGCCGAAGCAGCGTGGATGCCCGTTGTGACGGCTGCCCTTGAGAATTGTGCGGCAGTCCGTCAACAGTTCTTCAAGCGGCTGACCCTCGGTCGGCAGCTCGGCGCCGATTAGCTCGATTGTTTTACCGGCTGCTGTTTGTGGAAAGACTGGAAGACCTGAGACCTGTGCGAAGTACTCAAGGACAAGCTCGTTTACTTTTGACGAGAGTTCGGCAATCGCCTCGTCGGAAATGTCGAGCGAAGAGCTGCGAGATAATTCAGGGACTATAGATTCCCTGTCTGCAGTCGGACGCGCTCTGTTTGTCGATTCAGTTTTCCCGCTCATTTGAATGGTGGGGCTATCGCCACAAGCAGAGACAGACGTTCGCTGCCCGAATTCTTGACTCCGTGTGCGACGCCGGCAGGCGCAACGACGAGCTCTCCGGCTGTTGCCGAGCGCACTTCCTCGCCCACCGTGAACTGGCCTGAACCTTGAAGCACAAGGTAGAGCTTGTCCGCGCCGTCGTGAGCGTGGACGCTTTGCGTCTGATTGGGCTCGAGGCAATTCAGTCCGACCATTAGATGTTCGCCCTGCCAGAGCGTGGTCTTATAAAACTTTTCAGGCAGTGCGCCGGTGTGCGCACGCCAGTCGATAAAGTAGTCCATGGAAAGTCTCAGGCGGTTGATGAGTGCTCAAACTATCACACGGCTGGAGAGTTTTCTAATGACTCTTGGGAGCGGGACCTGTCACCGCTTTGGCCCGCGGCGGCCTGGCGCTGCGTTGGTTCACACCGGCTTTCAATGTACGTCGGGATGCGCCAGGGCACCCGACTAAAGCGGCAACAGGTCGCCGCACTCCAAGGAGGTGACGCATTTGCATCGCTTGCTGCAGTCACTACTCGCGATTCTTCATTGCGGCTGACTGCCCTAATACACGCCTCGCTTGCGACGCTTCATAACGCGCGGTTATAGTCACCTCTCAAATAAGCTCGGACGTTTTCACATAATTCACACATGACACTCAAAGGTTTTGCCACAACCGAAGGCACGACACACTACCGCGAACGCTTCCGGAATCAGGCGGCGACGAATCATTTTCGCAACGAAGAAAATCTCTGGCTCTCATCGATTGGCATCGGCACCTATCTCGGTGAACCGGACGAAACTACCGACGCAAAGTATGCGAGCTCGGTCGAACTCGCCGTGCAGCGCGGCGTTAATGTGATCGACACCGCCGCAAATTATCGCTTTCAACGAAGTGAACGTTCGATTGGCAAAGCGCTGGCTGCTCTCGCAACTGAACGTGGATTCGCGCGAGAAGAGCTTCTCATCTGCACGAAGGGCGGATACCTGCCTTTCGACGGAGCACCGCCTCGAGACGTTCGCACTTATGTAGAAGAGACTTTCGTAAAGCCGGGGATCGCCAGCTTCTCTGACTTCGTCGGCGGCAGTCATTGCATGACACCCGCCTATCTCCAGAACCAACTAGACCAATCGCTCCGCAATATGGATCTTGCTTCGGTTGATGTTTACTACATCCATAATCCCGAATCACAACTGGGCGCTATTTCCGAAACAGACTTTTATGCACGCCTACGCGCCGCGTTTGAGTTTCTGGAACAAGCGCGCGTTGCGGGAAAGTTGCGAATGTACGGCGTGGCCACGTGGAACGGCTTCAGAGTTGCGCCCGAAGCACGCGGCTATCATTCTCTTTCGCGCATGGTCGAACTCGCGGAGGAAGCCGGCGGTGAGTCGCACGGGTTCCGTTTCATCCAGCTGCCTTTCAATCTAGCCATGCCGGAAGCCCTTGTGCTGCGCAATCAAAGTGTTGGCGCGGGTGAGTCGCTTTCGTTGCTCGAAGCTGCAGCGGCATTGGGCGTGACGGTGGTTTCGAGCGCTTCAATCCTGCAGGGTCGCGTTGCCCAGGGGCTATCGGAAACGATTCGTGAGCCGCTTGGTTCTCTCGCGACAGACGCGCTGACTGCAATTCAATTTGTGCGCTCGACGCCGGGTATCACGACGGCCCTCGTCGGCATGAGCAGTCCGGCGCACGTAGAAGAGAACCTGCAGCTGGCGCGTATCGAGCCGGCGCATCACGATGATTACACAAGGATCTTCGAACAACAGTAGCTGGTGCAAATGACTGAGCGTCGTTACAACTCATTCGCAGAATTCTGGCCACATTACGTAGCCGAGCACAGTAAGTCGACGACTCGCTGGCTTCACTTGCTCGGCACGACTGTTGGACTTGCTGGCGTCGTTTACTTCATCGCTATCGGACGCTGGTGGCTGTTCCCGCTCGGACTTGTTCCTGGATACGGCGCTGCCTGGGTCGGTCACTTCTTCATAGAGCACAACAAGCCGGCGACATTTCAATACCCACTCTGGTCGTTTAGGGGCGACTACAAAATGATTGCGATGATGTTGCGCGGTCGCATGAATTCGGAAGTCCAACGCGTCTCTCGGAAAGAACAATGAAAGGCAACATCCCGATTCCCGAACTCATTCATGCCGAAGACACCTGGCTGATGCTGGTCGTGACGGCCGTTCGCTCGCGCCGCACCCAACAGGGGAAACGCTTCTGCGATGCGATTGCGCGGAACGCTACCGGCAGCATTGCCTTGAAGATTTGGGGCGAGACGCTCGAGCTCTGCAAAGAAATGAAGCCAGGTCTGTGGGGCATAACCGGGCGACTGGAGAGTTTCCAGGATCGCCCGCAATTTATTGTTACCGAGTATCGCCCGATCACGATCGACCTCTATCGCGAACATCAGGGCGTCGATCCGGTCTTGCCGCTCGCCTACACGATGGACATCGAGACGCTTGCTTTGCCCGACTTCCGCGAACGCGTCGGCCTGCAGCTCGAACGGACTATGCGCCTCGGCAACATGCGGCTCGAACAACAACAGAGATACCTGGAAGACATCGCAGCCGAAGAAGAGCGCTGCTATCAACTGGGGTCGCTGAGCGCGACGACAGGACGGGTGCTTTCGATCGCGGTGCATGTCGGACCCGTTGCGGGATTGGAGTTTGAAGGCGTGGAGCAGGGCCAAGCTGAGCATGTCTTTGGAATCGACGCTGACGGCAATGAAGAGGACGAAAAGCGCTCGTTGAAAGCCTTTCTCAATTTACTGAAAGATTTCGATCCCGACGCAGATGAGATCGTCGGTCACAACATTCTTGGTTTTGATCTGCCGTTCATTTTCCAACGTTGTCTGGTCAACAACATCCCCGTGCAACCCTTCGTCGATCTCTCGGAGTTCCATGTGCGCGGCGTTTACGACACGATGCATCAGTGGTGGCAGGGCGCGAAACGGTTTGTCAGTCTTGACGACATTGCCTGGTCGCTGGGGATTGAGTCGAGCAAGACCGCCGAAGCGGAAGGCAGCAAGGTCTTCGAGATGTATGGAGCGGACAAGCTGGCGGCGATTCGCGAATACAACCTCAACGACGTGCGGGTGACGCGAAAGGTGTATGAGCGGATGGTTGCGTGTTTTGGACGGTAGACTCCAGTCTCAAATCTCAAATCGCCAGTCATAGATCCCCGTGCTTCAACTCCCGGGAGTGAATTGCTTCGACTCCCGGCGCCCCGTCAACTCACACTAGCGCTCAGAGAACTTCAGGACGCGACAGATCGCATCCGGCCAAAGCGGCGACAGCTCGCCGCAGTCCAAGGAGTTGAGTCGCTTGAGACTTGAGAGTCGAGAGTTGAGACTTGAGTCTTAATGATAGAATCGAATCCATGGAGAATTTCGTTCCCGTCCTTTTATTGATCATCGGTCTCATCACCGGCAGCGTCATCGCCTGGTTCATCTTCCGTCCCAAACTTAAACACGAATACGACCGCGCTCGCGCCGGCAGCGAAGTGGAGCGTGCAACCCTGCTTGAACGCCTTGCCGGTAAAGAACTGCAGCTCGGCGAACTGCATCAGGCGCTCAATGAGAATCGCGCGGACGCTGAACGACTGCAGCAGGAACACACAACCCTCCTCACCACCGCGGCAGCGCTGAAGACTAAACTCGAAGAAGAACGGCGCACTGCACAAGAGAAACTTGAATCGTTTCAGCAGGCCAGCCAGGCTTTGTCCGATCAATTCAAAGCACTCTCAGCAGCGGCGCTGCGCGATAACAACCAGTCGTTTTTGGAGTTGGCGAAAGCAACCCTCGCAAAGTTTCAGGAAAGCGCCAAGGGCGACCTCGAACTTCGTACCCGTGCGATCGATCAACTGGTCAAGCCTCTCAAAGAATCCCTGGACAAAGTCGAGGACAAGATCGGCGAGCTGGAAAAGACGCGCGCCGGTGCTTACGCCGAACTGCGCGAACAAGTAAAAGCGCTCGCAACTTCGCAGGTGCAACTACAGGCGGAGACAGGCAACCTCGTGAAGGCCCTGCGCGCTCCGCACGTTCGTGGTCGCTGGGGCGAGATTCAGTTGCGACGCGTCGTGGAACTTGCAGGCATGCTGCAGTACTGCGACTTCGTCGAACAGGAAACAGTTGCTACTGAGGAGAGTCGCATCCGGCCCGACCTGATCGTGAGACTACCGGGGAACCGCACCATCGTCGTCGATGCCAAGGTCCCGTTCGATGCGTTCTACGAATCGATTTCCACGAACGACGAGGAGATTCGGAGCGCGCGTCTGAAGGACCATGCGCGCCTGGTGCGCACGCACATCACCCAGCTCAGCAAAAAGTCTTACTGGGAAACCGTCCAGCCGACTCCGGAGTTCGTGCTGCTCTTTCTTCCGGGCGAGACTTTTTACAGTGCGGCGCTTGAAAACGATCCGAAGTTAATCGAGGACGGCGTCAATCAGGGCGTGATCATCGCGACGCCAACTACGCTCATCGCATTGCTGAAAGCGGTTTCGTATGGCTGGCGTCAGGAACAGATGGCGACGAACGCGATCGAAGTCAGTAAGCTCGGCAAAGACCTCTACGATCGCCTGCGGACCTTCACAACCTACTTCGCTGACATCGGCAGAGGTCTGGATCGTGCGCTCGAGTCCTATAATAAAGGAGTCGGCTCACTTGAAGCGCGAGTGCTCGTAACGGCGAGGAAGTTTAAAGAGCGAGGCGCGATTTCAGGCGAAGAGATCGAGACGCTGGAACCAATCGACAAGTCCGCGCGGGCGATGAGTCTGGATGAAGGCGGATTGTTTCCTGAGCTGGTTGCGCAGGATGCGGACCTGACAGAAGACGATGCGTTTCCCCTGCTCAACTCGAGGGGTGTGGGCGGCGGCGAGTCGTAAACTGAAACTCAAATTTCGCGGTAACGTGCTCAATTGAAAACACGATCCAAACCGCTCAAGTATTTCTTGCTCGGCCTAAAGATCGACCTCTTGCTCATTGGTCTGCTTTGTCTTTGCGTGCTGGTCTTCTCGCTCTACTCCTACGATGGCAGGTGCCCGGACTTCTTTGATGCCTCTTCCAAAGAATGCTCGCGGATGGGTTACCTGCGATTCAATTTCCTGTTTCTTTTCATTGTCGTGGTCTTCCTCGGTCGATTGTGGTCGTTGCTGATTCTGCTGTTGCCACCTTTTCTTGGCCTATTGATCGGCGTCTACAAACAAAAGACTCACTCCGACGAACGATATCTTTAAATGTATCGTACTCTGGCGCCCGCTTCGCGGGCTCGTTGAACCGCTTTCACTTACTTGAGCCTTGCGCGGGATTTACGTTGTCGCCTGCTTCACTGGCTTCGATCCCGCGCGTAATCCCCCGGACTCATGCTTGGCAAGTGGGCTTCTGCTAAACTCAAATCGATTTCACTTTTAAAGACGGAGTATTGTGTCAAAAGAAATCTGGCTCGGGCCGCTGCTCGGCAGTAATCGCGAACGTCTGATCGAACGCTGCTCGCAGCTCGTCCACGAGGGCAAGGCCGGCGGCTTTCTTTACCTCGCCGCCTCTCATCCCCTGCTTGAGCTTGTAACCGACTCGATCCTGGACGGCACTAACAACCACGGCGTCTGGGGTGAGTTACCTGTCTACCTTTTTCGCGGTCTTGTAAGACGGATTCTTTCGACCGCTGTTACGGCAAACGGTCGCCCGCTCGCACCGCGCGTCCCAATTGACCGCGAAGAACTGCCGCTCAAACGCAGTCTGATCTCGCAGATTCTGGCGCGCTTGATGGCCGCCGGTCGGTTGACTGCGATCGGACCTCTCGCGCGCCGCGAAGGTTGCGTAAACACAATTGCCACTCTGATCGGGGAAATCGAACGGGCCGCAAAGTCACCCGCGGAAGTGCTCGAGATCATTCGCTCTCGCTTACAGGATCTGCCGAACCAAACCGAACCCGCGGAGTCCGGACTCGCACGCCAGATTGATTTTGACGAGGAAGTCGCACTGATCTATTCGACTTACTGTGAGCTGCTGAACGGCCAGCATCTCACGGAAGCAGATGCGGATTCGTTGCGCGCGCTTGCGGTCCTTTCCGGCGAGTTAGACGGTGAGACTCTCGAAATTCCCTGGCTGGAGCAGGTGGAGCTGCTCGTGCTCGACGGTTTCTTTGACTTCACTCCGGTTCAGGGTGAAATCCTGCGTCGCCTGATTCCACGCGTTCCGCATGTGATCGTCAACCTGAATCATGACGAGCGCAATCCGGAGATCTTTCTGCCGTTCCAGGACACGGTGAACCACCTCGCGGGGATCGACAATTTTGAAATCAAGCGGGGTATTGAGCATATCGCGGCCACTCCAGGCCCACTCGCGGGACTGCGCGAGAATCTTTTCAATCCGTCCGCCAAACCCCCTCTCGAAATAGACCTAAACGACGATCGCCGGCAATCAGAGATCCGCTACCTCGAGTGTGGTGATCGCGAGACAGAGATCCGCGCCATTGCCAAGGAAGTCAAACAGTTGGTCCTGCGCGAAGGATATGGCCTCAGCGAGATCGCCCTCGTAGTGCGCCAGCGCGCCTCATACGCCGAAACTATTACTCGTGTGCTGCGCGAAGAATCACTGCCGTGCAATCTGGAATCGCGGATCGAAGCCAACGACATCCCGGGGGTGCGCGCGGCGCTGAAACTTTTTGGCATCCTTGAGCAACTCTCACGAGACGAAGCCAATGCTCCGCGACTCTCCGAGTTGGCCGACCTGATCAAGTCGGAATACTTCCGGCTGGGTGACGACGATCTAGCCACACTGTCGGCGCAGTTCGATAAAGTTTATGGCGCTCTGTTGCGCGACAGCGACGAACCGCTCACTGCAGGTAAGGAGGAGAGTCTCAAGCGGCGCTACCGCATCGGCATTTGGGATGCTGACTCACTGGAAAACACTTTTGCCTATGTCGGCAGCCAACTCCGCGTCAGCGAATGGCTGACGCGCGCCGAGCAACTGATTAGAGAACTTCCTCATGCCGAAGCGACAAAAGACCTGCTCAACATTGGATCGGTTGACCAACGGCGCGACCCTGATGAGTCAGATCAAATCGAAAATGCTGAAACCGCAAAAGTGGAAGAGGCCGGCGCCGAAAAGAAGCGTCGACCTTCCCGGGACATTCATCCCGCGGCGCTTGCGTGGGCCGCACTTGTGATCGAGGAGTTTGCCAAACGAATCCGTTCGGTGCCGCATGAAGGCAAGCCCGCGGAAATTCGCAGCTCGTTGATGAAGTTGCTGGATCAGTTTTGTTTTCGCGAACAGATTGCCGGCCCGGTCCGAAATGCCGTCGAGGATCGAGAACTGCCGCAGGCAATGCTTAACTTCAACAGCCTTGAAGCGCTGCGCCGCGCCTTCGTTTCGTCCATCAAGAGTATTGAGATCGCATCCCGAATTTCTGCCGTCGAGCCGGACGTATGTGTCACTAGACTCTTCACGTTCATTGAAGAAGTTAGACGCTGTCTTAGTTCTCAGTCTCAGGCGTTTGGCGTTGCTGACGCGCGCGGACTGCGCGTGCTTGAAGCGACTGATGTCCGCGGACTACGGTTTCGCGCGCTCTTCATTGCGGGTCTCGTTGAAGGCGGCTTTCCCATGCGCGCGTCGCGCGACTGGATCTATCCGCACGAAGAGCGCGAGCGTTTAAAGCGTTACGGTCTAACCTTGGAAGACATCTCGCCGGCCACCTTGCTGAAAGAAGAACATTATTTTTACCAAGCGGCTTGTCGCGCAACGGAGCGGCTCTATCTCAGCCGTCCACTCTCCCTTGAAGATGATTCCGAAACCGTGGCCTCTTATTACATCGATGAACTACGACACGCGGTCGCCCCGCTTGAAATCAAAGTCGAAACCGTGCGGCGCGATTACGAAGGTCGAAACCTCTCGCAAGTCTCCAGCGCGCCAGAGCTAAACCTTGCCCTCGTACGCCAACAGGAGCGGCATCTGCAGCGCCGCGAAAACCAGACGCTCCTGGCACAGCCGAGAATCAAACGTCTGTTAAGCCTCGCGCGCAACGACGGCCTGCTAAGCGACTCTGCCTTGAGACGCATCGAGATTGAGCGCGAGCGCGCGAGTGAATCATTCGGACCCTACGATGGCGAGATCACTGATCCACATCTAATTGCACTTCTAAACCAGCGGTTCGGGCCGGAGTTCATGCACAGTGCGAGTGGACTGAGCACCTACGGCAACTGCGCGTATCGCTTCTTTGCACAACGAGTGCTGAAGCTGGAACCGCGTGGAGAAGCGGCGCTCGACCTGCAGGCGATCGATGCCGGCAAACTGTTGCACGACATTCTGCGTCGCTTTTTTGAACAGCATCGCCGTCAAAGACTTGATCGACTCGACCGCGCCGCACTTCAAAAGGAACTACGCGAGCTGGCCGATCGAGTCTTTGACGAACACGAACGAGTGGTGCCGCCGCTCAACAAGCAGATCTGGAAGATCGATCGTGAGATTCGCAAGATCCTTTTGGATCAGGTGCTTTTGTTTGAGTTGGAAATGCAGGACAAGGCAGCCGCGCAGGGAGTCGTGCCGGCTTACTTTGAACTCGGCTTTGGCATGAAATCCACCGCCGCGAAAGATCCGGGGTCAAAGAACGAAGCGCTGGAACTGACGCGCACTACCTTCGTGGGCGAGGAAACGATCAAAGTGAGCGGACAAATCGATCGCGTCGACGTCGCCGATGACAACACGATCATCGCCTACGACTACAAGTTGTCGACAGGTTCGAGCAAAGAAGACATCAAGTCAGGTCGCAGTCTGCAGTTGCCGATTTATCTCGAGGCTCTTGAGCGCTTGATACTGCCGAATCACAGAATCGCGGGCGGAGGTTACTACCTCATCCGCGGCGGGAATGAACGTCGCAATAAAGGACTGCACCGCGCAAGTGACGTGCAGTACTCCGGAATCAGCCCGCGAACTGGCGGCGTGATTGCTGATGAGGATTGGGAGCAGATTCGCGGCGACGTCATCAAAACGATTTGGGACTTCCTCGATCACATGCGCGCCGGGCACTTCAACGTCAGTCCTTCGGAGAAAAAGAAAACGTGCCGCTTCTGCGACTTCAGTGCGGTCTGCCGCTATAACCGCTATCGAATCGATCGGAAGAAGCCCGGAAGCGAGGACGCCTGATGCGGCTGCCAGGTGGTGCGAGGGTATTAGGTGCTACGAATTGACAGTTAAGAACCCGCGCGAACTCGAACGAGAACAGGCTGACGCAGCCTACGCAATCGACCGCCATATCTCGGTGACGGCTGGGCCAGGTTCCGGGAAGACCACCGTGCTGGTTGAGCGCTACCTTCACGTCCTGCACAAGCACAACCTGTCGATCGATCAAATCGTTGCGATCACCTTCACCAATCGCGCTGCCAATGAGATGCGCGAACGCCTCAGAGAGCGTCTCAATCAATTTCTGCAGACCGCAGAGGGTGACGAACGACGGCGCTGGTTAGCCTACAAGCGCACTCTTGACGGCGCTGTGATCACCACCATTCACGGTTTCTGCGCCCGTCTGCTGCGAGAGTTTCCGGTTGAAGCCAAAGTCGACCCACAGTTCTTACTGCTCGACGAACATCGCGCGGCGATGCTCCTTGAAGCAGTGGTCGAAGAAACACTCACTGAGTTCATCAGCTCCAGTCATATTCAGATCTCCAGACTGACTCTCGGTGTCGGCCGCGGCAAGCTCGCTGCCGCACTCGCCCAACTCTACCGTGACGTTCGCGGGCAAGGGATTTCAACGTCAGTACTCGAAAACAAAGCTGGCGCATTTCATTCTGCTGAAACTGATTATGCAGTGGCACTCGCCGAATTGTCTGAAGCCGTGAAAAGGTTCCTCGCCGTTCCCCGGAAGACTTTGAACCAGCGCGCGAAGCAGTCATCGGTAAGTTCCGAGTGGGGCAGACTCGAGCCTTTTTTGCAGACCATTCCCTCGCCCGAAAGCCTCTCTGACTATGTTCGCGCTGTGGAAAGTTTCCGGAGTGTGCGTCCGTCTGCGGTAAGTAATTTGAAGCCTTACGTGCACGCCCTCGACGAGTTGATCTGGGAGAAGGATCTCGGTGGTCGCGTGCCGCAGATTTGCCTCGACTTGTTCGCGAGGCAATACGCTCTCGAAATGGCGCACCTGCTTGATCGGATCGATGAAAGGCTGAATGAAGAGAAGCAGAGACTCTCTGCGCTGGATTTTGACGACCTTGAGTTACGGGCCCTCGATCTCCTCGAACAGCCCGCAGTGTTGACTCGCGCTGCCGAGCGTTACAAATTTTTTCTAGTCGATGAGTTTCAGGACACGAATGGATTGCAGCGGAGACTCCTGGAACAGCTCGCATTTCAGAAAGGCCGGCGGGAGAGCGCCAACCTTTTTATCGTCGGCGATCGCAAGCAGTCGATCTATGGCTTTCGCGGTGCGGATGTCGACGTGTTCCGCAAGATGACAGAGACCCTCACTGCGGCCGGGGGCGAATCGAGACCGCTGTTGTTGAACTTTCGCAGCCAGCCGCCGCTGATCCGGTTCTTCAACTACCTCTTCGCTGGACTGTTTCAACCGAAGGACGACGTGAGTCAAGAGGAACGTGAAGAGTTGGGTTACGTCGGACACGAACTGAGCGAGGCAAGGAATCTTAAGAACGATCCCGGGCCGCTTGTAGAGTTGTTGATTACGACTGAAGCGTCCGGCGATCCAGACGATCCGAAAGCAGAATTTGGTTCGCGCGACCTCGACGCCGAGCAATTGGCGAGGCGGATCATCGCGCTCGTGGATCATGCGACCGTTTCAACTGCGACAGTTCCAACCGGGATCGTTCTTGATGGGCCCAGCGTGAACTACAGCGACATCGCCCTCCTCTTCCGGGGAATGACGAATGTGCAAATCTACGAGTCCGTTTTCCGTCGCGCCAACATTCCCTATCAAACTGTGCTCGGGCGTGGCTTCTACGAACGCGAAGAAATCACCGACCTGATCCAGCTACTGCGGTTTCTGGATAACAAAACAGATGAGCTGGCCCTTGCCGCTGTCCTGCGGTCGCCACTCGCGGGGATTTCAGACAACGCCCTGCTGGCGCTCCGTTGCGCCCCCTGGTTGAAAGACGTCGACGCTGAGGACAACCAGAAACACTTTGGGCAGACTCGACCATTGTTCCGTGCGTTACGGCGACACGCCGAAATCGCTTTCATCAACGACGAAGAACACGCGCTGCTCGCACGCGCTGCGGAATTAATTAGGTCACTTATCGGGCGTCGTCATCATTACAGTCTCAGTGATTTGTTGCGGTTCGCGGTTGAGCAGTCGGAGTTCACGACGGTGATCGCTGCCACGTTCGACGGCGCACAGCGACTCGCCAACGTGCAACGGCTCTTCACACTCGCCGAACGCTTTGAGCAGGCGGGCGCGCATTTGATTCGCGACTTCGTTCGCTATGTTGAAGAGTTTGAGGCAATCGGCAGTCGTGAAAGCGAAGGCCAGATTGATGAAGCAGCCAACGCAGTGCGGCTGATGACGATTCATCAGGCGAAGGGCCTCGAGTTTCCGGTCGTCATCATCCCGGAATTGCAGCGCTTTACAAAACCGATGGACAACTGGTTCCTCCTGGATCGGCATCGAGGGCTGACTCTGAAGGTTCCGGACGGCCGCGGCAACCTCATAGCGGGACGCACCTTCAGTAGGTTGGAGCAGCGGCACAAGTGGCGCGAGGAATTCGAAAGCATGAGACTGCTCTACGTGGCCGCAACGCGTGCGCAGGATCGCTTGATTCTGTCCGGCACCACGAAAGACCTGGAGAGCCTCACTCGAAACCGCGAGACGTGGTTACGATGGATTTGGCAGTCGCTCCGCCTGGAGACTCCGACCCACAGCGGAATTCTCGATCTCGACGAAGGAGTGCAGCTGCAACTTACTCTGAATCTCGCGGATGAGCCTCACAAGGAAGCGGCAGTAAGTCAGGCCGCGTTCCCGGACCAACTCGCTGAAAGCGGCGATTCACTATCAGAGTCGTTCCCCCTCTTGCATGCGATTGAACCGAAACTCGATCGGGCCAACCGGCGATTCAGTGTTACTCAGCTAATCAACTATCAACGTTGTCCGCGACAGTATTACTTCGATCGCATTTTGCATGCGCCGTCCGCGGATGAGTTAGCCGTCTGGAACGATGCCGAAGCACCGGAGCCGCCGGCGAACCTCACCGCCACATTGAAGGGCGCGGTGATTCACCGCTTCTGCGAAACATTTAAGTCGGGAGACGATCCTGAACACCGTTTGCGAACGAGTTTTGCAGACGTTATCGCAGCCCGGCAGGCCCAGCTCGCCGATCGCCTGCTGGACATCAATGACGCAGAGGCGCTGAAGGAGCTGTTGCCACTCGCGCAGAACTACCTCGCGAGCGAGGTCTTCCAAAGAGTTGAACGGGCTGCGCGGCTCGTCGGTGAACAACCTGTCTCGCTGCCCGGTAACCAGCCTGGTCTCTGGAGTGAACTCGCTTTTCGTTTGCGGCGTCCGCTCGGAATGCTGACGGGCACGATTGATAAGTTGCTGATCTCGCCGGTGGCTGCTGGCAATGGAGTAGAGATCGAGATTATTGATTTCAAGACAAACCGGATGAGTGAGGCGGTTGGCGCCGTTGACCATTCAAGCGAGTCAGCGACGACAAGATCGAATGCGGGGGCGACCATGCGTGCGAGACGCCCGCGGTCCCAGTATTCACGTGAGAGTCAAACTTCCAGGCAGCCGAGATCTGGAGAAGCGGAGTCTCAGGATGCGGCCGCTCAGCAGTTTACTTTTGCGTTTGATGATTCCAACGGAAAGAACAAATCAACGATGAAGTCCGCTATGACTGACAATGCGACAACGATCGATGCGCAGGTGCGCCAGGCAGCCGCTGACTATCAATTGCAAATGCAAGCATATGCTCTGGCAGTGAGCGAGCTGATGCCCGATCTCATCGACGCCGGCGGCAAAATCAAAGTCACGCTCCACTTCCTCCATCCGAATGTCGAGTCAAATCTGTCTGCAGAGCTGCTGGCTCCGGATGTTTGCGCTACGGCGATCGATGAGGCAATGCGTGAGATCGTTTCTGCTTCAGAGCCCGTGGACTTTCCAGTTCGTCCTGCGGTGCATTGCCGCATGTGCAACTTTCTGCGGATCTGTCCTCCCGGTCGCGACTTTGTGACGCCGCGGCAGTGAGGCTCACCTCTCGGAGTGCGGGACCTGTCACCGCTTTGGTGAGCGGCAGCTGGCGCCACGTTCCGCTAACTCTGCCTTTAGCGTACGGAGGTCGTGACAGGTCGCAACGACCAGGGCACCGCCAGGCCTGCTCGGCATTCGCGCGGTTCCTCCTGCAGCCTCCTTCGCTGGAGACTTCCGGATCAGTCCTCGTCTAACTCCCGATGAGCATGTATTCTATAGTCACCGATTAAACCAGATGACTAAAATAAATAACGCACCCGTGGGCACTGAGGCGCCTGAGTTTTCGCTGTCTGATGGCGACGGACAGCAGTGGAAACTAACTGATCAGCGTGGCAAAGTCGTCGTGCTGCTCTTCTACCCCGGCGATGAAACGCCGATCTGCACGCGTCAACTCTGCTCGGTTCGTGATCGTTGGGACGACTACTCTGCTACCGGTGCAGAAGTTGTCGGCATCTCGACTGACTCCGTTGAGTCGCACAAGAAGTTTGCAGAGCATCACGAGCTTCCGCTGCGTTTGCTTTCCGATGCAGACGGGAACGTCGCCAAGCTCTACGGCGCGCGTTCTCTGATACCAGGCAAGGTCGCGCGCTCCGTCTTTGTGATCAACGCCGAGGGCATTGTTCGTTACCGCGACGTGCGGCCGCTCGGACTCTTTCGTCCCAAGGATGAAGAAGTGATCAAAGCCATCGGCGAAGCTCAGCGATAGCCCTAAACCAAATTTTCAAGGCAGGAGAAATACGAAATGGCCGATACGGTGAAGTGCAAACATTGTGGCGAGAAAAGAGCGCCGTTGGGATTCGCGCCCTTCCCTAATGAACTTGGACAAAAGGTCGCAACGGAAATTTGCCAGCCATGCTGGAGTGCGTGGCTGCAAAAGCAAACTCAGATCATCAATCATTACGGACTAGATCTGACCAATCCCGACTCGCAGAATTTTCTCTTCGACAACCTCAAGGGTTTCCTCTTCAATGAAGCCCAGCCACTAGCGCAGATCGATACGACTAAAGAAGGCAGCGTGAAGTGGTAAACGGGGGAACGGCGGAACAGGGAAGGACGAATGATGAATGCGGAATGCTGAATGATGAATAAGAGCGAATCCCCTTCACCCTTTCGCCGTTCCCCTTTACCCCTTTCTTTTTTCCCGCTAAGCTTTCCGCACTCGCTTTAAACTTCGAAAATTTTAAATGGGAACGGGATCGTCTATGCCAGCAATGCACCGGCGCGTTATTGTCACCATACTCACCTTGCTGTCGTTCGCGTTTCCTCCTTCCAGACTTATTCACGCTCAACGCAGTGCGATCGACATCTACGCGATTACGAATGCGCGGATAGTTCCTGTCTCAGGTCCGACAATCGAACGTGGCACGGTCGTGATTCGTGACGGTTTGATCGCTGCCGTGGGCCCGAGCCTTGCAGCACCCCCAGACGCACGCGTGATCGATGGGACTGGCTTAACTGTGTATCCGGGCCTCATCGATTCCAATACCTCGCTGGGTATCGCTCAGCCTTCGCCTGCTCCGAGTCCGGCGACACCGGGAGGCCCGGGTGGCTTCGGCGCGCGCCCGCAAGCGTCACCGCTCAGCGCGCTAAATTCCTCGCAGCTTCCCGGACTACAACCGGAGATTCTGGCCGAAGACTTCATCAAGCCCGGCGGCGATCAGATCGAAGCCGCACGCAACGCCGGGATCACTGCAGCGTTGTCTGCGCCGCGCACGGGAATCTGGATAGGCCAGTCAGCCGTGATCAATCTTGCCGGAGACACCACGCAACAAATGATCGTGCGATCTCCCGTCGCACTCCACGTTGGGTTCACGCCACTGCGTAGCGGCGCTTATCCCGGATCGCTGCTGGGTGTGTTTTCCGTCCTGCGTCAAATGCTGCTTGATGCCGGGCGCTATCGCGAAGCGCAACAGGCCTATGAACGGTCACCCCGCGGCATGAGACGTCCCGATCAAGACAGGTCACTCGCCGCACTCCGACCGGTACTCGAGGGAACGATGCCCGTCGTGATGAACGCGGACAGTCAACGTGAAATCGAACGCGCGCTAGACCTCGCGCAAGAGTTCAAACTGAAAGCAATCATCGCCGGTGGACTCGAGTCGTGGAAAGTTGCAGACAGACTGCGCGAAGCCAACGTTCCCGTCCTGCTTTCACTAAACTATCCGCGACGTACAACCGCGGCGCTCCCGGAAGCCGATCCCGAACCGGTTCGCGTTCTGCGCGAACGCGTTGAAGCTCCGAAGACTGCGGCCAAGCTCGTTGCCGCGCATGTTCGATTTGCTTTCCAATCCGGTGCTCTGGCCAACATGACTGACTTTTCAGCGAACCTCATCCGGTCAATTGAAAACGGTCTGAGTCAACAGGAGGCGCTGCGAGCGCTCACGATTTCTCCCGCAGAGATTCTTGGGGTCGCGGATCGCTTAGGCACGCTTGAGGTTGGCAAGATTGCGAATCTCACGGTAACGCGGGGCGATCTTTTCGATCGCAATGCCACGATTGCTCATCTCTTTATCGATGGAAAACCGATCGAGCTGCGGCCCGTGACAGCTGTTTCCGGAGGCGGGGCAGCGACTGGCACCTGGGCGCTCAACGTCAACCTTGGCGCGGGAGACATTTCAGTTACTCTCGTCTTGCAACAGGAAGGCGAACGGTTACGCGGATCGATGCAAGGTGGACTCGGCACAGGCGAGATCTCCAACGCTTCGCTGGATGCAGCGGGGCAGGTTCACTTTACGGTGTCGGCAGCGATTGCCGGGCAAACAACAGAAGCCACGTTCGATGGAAAGCTGAGTGGAAACGAAATGCAGGGCACCGTAAGCGTCGTCGGGCGTAGCCCCGGCTCGTTTACTGGAAAGCGACTTACCGATCCAACGCCTGCGCCTGCGCCTGCACCAGCGCCCACGCCCGGCCGATCGACCGTTGCAGTCGATCGTAACGAAAACATATCCGGAACCTGGCTCATCAATCTGCTCGTCGGCCCACAGACTTACCCGGGGACGCTGAGTCTTACGCGCCGAGGGCCCACGCTCGTTGGCTCACTGCAGAGTCCCTTTGGAACAACTGAGCTGGACGGCGGAACAATGGGCGTTTCCGGATTTCATTTCATTGCGCGCGCGAAAGTTGATGGCAGGATCGTCGAGATGGCGATCACAGGAAGCGCCGCGGGCGATGAGATTAGCGGCACCATAAAATCTGAAATCGGCCTCGCGACTTTTACGGGAACACGGCAGAGATGACGACGATGCGCATGAAAACTTTCCTAACAAAGATATTGATTGGCTTGCTGGTCGCTGGCTTTACGCTGCCGCTGGGTTTTGCCCAGGCCCGCAGTCAGCCCCAGGAAACCCTCATTCGCAATGCAACCGTTCTCACCATCACACACGGCATGCTGCAAAACTCCGACGTTCTAATTCGCAATGGCAAGATCGCGGCCGTCGGCAAAAATCTTAAGGCAGCAGCGAATGCGCGAGTAATCGATGCCACTGACAAGTATCTGATGCCGGGCATCATCGACTGCCATTCACACTCGATGCTCGACTCAATCAACGAAGGAAGTCTCTCGGTGACTTCCATGGTGCGCACGCGAGACGTGCTCAATCCGAATGACGCCGATCTCTATCGAGCTCTGGCGGGCGGCGTAACTACACTGAATCTTCTCCACGGTTCGGCAAACGCGATTGGCGGTCTGAACACGGTGGTGAAGGTCAAGTACGGCAGGCCGATCGCAGAGTTTCTCTTTCCCGGAGCTATGCCCGGGATCAAGTTCGCCCTGGGAGAAAACCCGAAACGTTCCAGCTTTACACCGGTGGGACAACCGCGACGCTACCCGGCCACGCGCATGGGCGTTGAAGAAGTCATCCGCGATGCCTTCACACGAGCGCGCAATTACAAGAGCAGCTGGGATGACTATCGAACTGCCGTAGCGCACGGCGAGAAAAATCAAGTTACACCCCGGCGTAACCTGGAACTTGAACCGCTTGTCGAAGTGCTGGAAGGCAAACGCTTCGTTCATTCGCACTGCTACCGTGCGGATGAGATTCTCATGCTCATCAACATCGCAAACGAGTTCGGGTTCAAGGTAAGGACGTTCCAGCACACGCTCGAAGGCTACAAGGTCGCTCGAGAGATCGCGCAGCACGGCGCCGGTGCTTCGATCTTTGCCGACAACTGGGCGTACAAGATCGAGGCCTACGACGCGATTCCCTACAACGCTGCAATCATGACCCGGGCCGGCGTGATTGTTTCGATGAACTCAGATTCGGATGAGCGTGCACGACGCCTTAACATCGAGGCGGCCAAGGCGATGCGTTACGGAGACGTGACTGAAGAAGAAGCGCTGAAGATGATCACCTGGAATCCGGCATGGCAGCTGGGTATTCAGGATCGAGTCGGCTCGATCGAGGTCGGCAAGGATGCAGACCTGACAATCTGGAACGGTCATCCGCTCAGCGTTTATTCGCGCGTGGAAACAACTCTGATCGATGGCGAAGTGTTCTTTGACCGGCAACAGGATCTGGCGCATCGCGCTGATGTTCTGAAGGAGCGCGCGCAACTGGAAGCAGCGGAACCCAACCGTCCACCGGCGGGGGGAACTTCGCCGCAAGCTCCTCGCCGACGTCGTCCAACTAATGACGACGACGACATGTGGGAAGGGGACGTGAATCAGCCATGAGCAATCGGGGAAGATACACGAGAGGGAGAATCGGGAACGACGTGCACGGACGAAGCAAGGATCGTGAGACGCGGAGACGCGGGGATATGAAGGCGCAGTTAGTAGTCTTCACACTCCTAGTGGTGCTGTTAAATACAACATCATTCGCACAACAACCTGGAAATCCGACTACTCAGGAAGGCGTGATGCCGCCACGCGGTGTCTACGCGATTCGCAACGCGCGCATCGTCCCGGTCAGTGGTCCTGAGATCGCAAGTGGGACGGTATTGATTCGCGATGGCAAGATCGAAGCGGTCGGCGCCAACGTCAACGTGCCCGGCGACGCGCAGTCGATTGACGCCACAGGTCTTTCAGTTTATCCGGGGATGATCGATGCGAGCACGTCCATGGGCCTGGTTGAGGTAGGACAGGGCGCGAATGGAACGGTGGACACGGCCGAGGTAGGCGACCTTAATCCCAACGCCAAGGCAATCATCGCGATCAACCCGCACAGCGCTCACATTGCCGTAACAAGAGTCGACGGCGTCACCGGCGTTGTCTCTCTGCCGGTGGGAGGGCTCGTGTCCGGTCAGGCCGCGATCCTGAACCTGCTGGGAACGAGTCCGCAGGAGATGGCAGTTGTGCCTTATGCGGCACTCGTGATCAATTACCCGCGCACGAGCACCGGCGGCGGAGAATTCTTCAGCCCGCAGCAGCAGTCCAACCTCAGCGAAGCGCTCTCCGCCGCGAACCGTCAACTCGAGCAGATTCGCAAACTGTTGCGAGATGGCGAAGCATACGGCCGCGCAATGGATGCTTCTGCGAAAGACAAGACATCGCCGCGGCCGGATCGGAACGTAGTTCTGGAAGCCGTTGTGCCCTACGTTCGCGGAGAGCGACCTGTGATTTTCAGGGCGGAGCGAGAAAGTGAGATTCGCGGCGCCATCAAGTTTGCGGAAGAGCTGAAGTTGAAGCCGATCATCCTCGGCGGTGACGATGCCGGAAAGATCGCCGCTTTCCTGAAAGAGAAAGATGTTCCCGTGATCATCACGGGCATTCTCGATCTCCCTCTTCGTGAGGATGATTTCTACGACACGCTTTACGAGAATGTGGCGAAGCTGCAACAGGCCGGCGTTCGCTTCTGTATCTCCAGCGGCGACAGCGGTGCAAATGTTCGCAACCTTCCCTACTACGCCGGCATGGCAGCGGCTTATGGCCTGCCGAAAAGCGAAGCCTTGAAGGCGGTCACTCTTTACCCCGCGCAGATCATGAATGTTGCCGATCGGCTCGGCTCAATTGAGGTAGGCAAGATGGCCAACCTCGTCGTGACCGACGGCGATCTACTGGAGACGCGAACGCACGTGCGTATTCTGTTCATCGATGGACGGCAGGTGCCGCTGACAAGCCGGCACACTGAACTCAACGACGCATTCAAGAATCGGAAGTAGTTCAACTCCCTGGAGTTGTCGCTTTCAGTAGTCGAGCGTTCATTAGTCGAGCTTCCACTATTCCCCAATCCAGTTCAAATCACTCAGGAGGTTTCCGCCTTTGTCTTCCAAGATCAAGATCGCACTCGTTCTTTTCGCAATTCTTCTCGCGCTGTTTTCATTAAACGCGAGCGCACATGCCCAAACGAAACTGCTGCGCTTCCCCGATATCTACGGCGACAAAGTCGTCTTCACCTACGGCGGGGATCTCTGGACCGCAAGCTCGTCCGGCGGCGCAGCGATCCGTCTTACATCGCATCCGGGCATAGAAGTGTTTGGGAAGTTTTCCCCTGATGGAAAATGGATCGCATTCACCGGGCAATATGACGGCGATGAACAAGTCTATGTAGTTCCCGCCGCTGGCGGCGTGCCCCGACAACTCACGTTCTATCCGGCAAAGGGCCCTTTGACGCCGCGTTGGGGGTGGGACAATCAGGTGTACGGCTGGAGCCGTGATGGCCAGAGAATACTCTTTCGCTCGCAACGCGACTCGTGGGCGCTCCCCATCGCGCGTCTCTATGCGGTGTCTGTTGAAGGTGGTCCCGCCGAGGCGCTGGCGATGCCCGAAGCCGGTTCAGGCGACTTCTCTCCCGACGGTTCACAGATTGTTTATTCACCGCAGTCGCGCGATTTTCGTTCTGAGAAGCGTTACGGCGGCGGGCAGGCAAACAATCTTTATATCTTCGATTTGAAGAGTTACGCAGCGAAGCGCATCACTGAGGGTCCGCGACCCACACGCGATCCAATTTGGATCGGCAATACCATCTATTTCAATTCGGATCGCGATGGCCATTTCAATCTTTATGCGTACGAGACTGGCAGCGGCAAGACTACAGCAGTCACGAATGGCAAGACCTGGGATGTACGCTGGCCCAGCTCCGACAACGAAGGCCGGATCGTTTACGAGTTGAATGGCGAACTGCAGGTTCTCGACACCAAAAGCAACCGCAGCAATGCGATCTCGATCAGCGTTCCCGACGAAGGCCTGGCGCGGCGTCCCAGTCGTATTCCAGTCGCGGCATTTATGGAATCAGTTGGTCTCAGCCCTAAAGGTGAGCGGGCACTCTTTAATGCACGGGGCGATATCTTTACCGCTCCCATTGAGAAAGGACCAACGCGCAACCTGACACACTCTTCCGGTGCGCATGACAAGTGGCCGTCCTGGTCGCCGGATGGTTCGCGCATCGCGTTCATCTCCGACAGCACCGGCGAAGAAGAGCTGTACATAATCCAGCAGGACGGCCTGAAGCCTGCCGAACAGATCACGCATAACGGCAAGGCCATGCGGTATCAACCGGAGTGGGCTCCTGATGGCAAGCGCATCGCGTTCAGCGACAAAGACGGAAAGCTTTATGTAATCACTCTCGCTGATCGCAGCATGATCGAAGTCGCCGATTCACCACATGGCCAGATTCGCGATTACACCTGGTCGCCGCGTGGCAACTATCTCGCGTTCAGTCTCGATGCAGATCCGAATCGTTTCTCCTCGATCAATGTCTGGAGCGCCGCTGACGGCAAGGTGCATCGGCTGACCGATTACATGTTCAATGCGACGAACCCGGCATGGGACCCGCAGGGTAACTATCTTTATTTCCTTTCCGACCGCGAGTTCGCTCCGCAGATCTCACAGATCGAATTCAACTACGCGACGAACCGCACGTCCTACATTTACGCGATGGCGTTGCGCAAAGACGTCAAGCATCCTTTCCCACCGGAAAGCGATGAGGTAACCATCGCCAAGCCCGAGGACGCTGCCAAGCCGCGGGGAGGTCCCGTGGATTCGGAACCGAAGCCACCAGCGAAAGACATCAACAAAGAACTGAAGGAGCCGTCGAAGACACCGACGCCCGAGGCGGAAAAGCCCGCGGCGCCGACTCAGGGCGAGCCTAAGCCCGAGGCGACGCCGGCACCGCCGACGTCGATGACCATTAACTTCGATGGTATTTCTGATCGCGTAGCTCGCGTGCCTATTGCCGCCGATAATTATGGTGGACTCTCGGCGAAGGCCGGCCACCTGATCTACGCGGCCGGGCCGGCGTTCTTTTATGGACGTCCCGGGGACCGTCCGACTGTCTTGAAGATCTTCGCATTCAAAGATCGTAAAGAGTCGACGATCGCGGAAGATATTCGCGGTTATGTTTTGTCTGATGACGGCTCAAAGCTCCTCGTCGCGCAGGGTCCGGGCTACAACATCTACGACGCGACTCCGACGGGCGACAAGAGTAAGAAGCCGGTCTCGACTGCAAGCCTCTTTGTCGACCGTGTTCCCGTCGAAGAGTGGAACCAAATCTTCAACGAGGTCTGGCGACGCTACCGGGACTGGTTCTACGTGCCGAACATGCACGGTTACGATTGGGTAGCCTTGCGCGAGCAGTACAAGCCGATCCTGCAGTATGTCTCGCACCGTTCAGATCTGAACTACGTCATCAGTGAGATGATCGCAGAACTGACGATCCAACATGCTTACATCGAAGGCGGCGACTTCCAGATCCCACCACGGCCGCGTAGTGGTTTGCCAGGCGCGCGTTTTGAAGTAGACAAGCAGTCCGGGCGTTACCGCATCAGTAAGATCTATCGCGGCGAGAACGAGGAAGACATCTACCGCTCGCCGCTCACGGAAATCGGAGTCAATGTCGAAGTCGGTGAATACGTCCTGGCCATCGATGGTGAGGAACTGAAAGGCACCGATGACATCTACCGGTTGCTGAGGAACAAAGGGGACTTTCCTGTTAGTCTCACAGTCAACAAGACACCATCACTCACCGGGGCGCGAATCATTTCGTATCGTCCGGTAGTTGACGAAGAGAAACTGATCTATCTCGACTGGGTGGAGCACAACCGGCAAAAAGTTGAGCAGGCGACCGGCGGCCGGGTCGGATACATCCATATTCCCGACATGGGCAATAACGGAATTCGCGAGTTCATCAAATGGTACTACCCACAGATCCGCAAGGAAGGTTTGGTCATCGATGTTCGGGCGAACGGCGGCGGCAATGTTTCGCGCATGCTAATTGAACGACTGAGGAGAAAGCTCCTGGGTGTGAACTACGCGCGCTCCGATGACGACGCCAGCACATATCCTGATCAGGTCTTCATCGGTCCGATGGTGACCATACTCGATCAGAACTCATCATCAGACGGCGACATCTTCCCGTACATGTTTAAGGAAGCTGGTCTCGGGCCGCTGATCGGGAAACGCTCGTGGGGCGGCGTGGTCGGCATCCAGGGTCGTGGGCCATTAATCGATGGCGGCACGGTCTTCGTTCCCGGATCCGGATTGGCGGACAAGAACGGCAACTGGATCATCGAAGGGTACGGAGTTGATCCCGACATTGAAGTCGATAACGATCCGAAATCGGAGATTGAAGGACGGGATCCACAACTCGAACGCGGAATTGCGGAAGTGATGGCGAAGCTGAAGACGCCGGTGAAGCTTCCGCCGAAACCAGCCGGTCCGGTGAAGACGATTCGGTAGGGGCAGTTTCGGGTTTCTCGTTTCGAGTTTCGAGTTTGGGGCGGCAGTCGTCGGCTCCGCTGCTGAACTCGAAACTCGAAACTTGAAACTCGAAACTTTTTATTCCTTCACTATCAATTTTTCCTGCGGCAGCATCGCTTTCATCCCCTTGTGCTGCCAGCAACGCACCGGTTCGTGCATCCGTCGCGAGCACGGCGTTCCCTTCTTAGTCCTCGCACCACACATGTAAACCACGTCGGAAACTATTGCCGACTGCGATTCTGTACCCGCTTCTGTTTTCGAGAGCTGTCTCGATGTTTCTGGCTTTACGGGCGGCGAATTTGTGCCACGTTGAATGATCAATGGCGGTGGCGCTGGTCGCATCGCACGCCCGCCTACCAGGCCTACACCGAAAACCATTAACGCGGTGACTAAAGGAAGTGTGAGTCTTTCCTTTCGCAGACGCCGTGCACACTCGTCGCAGAAACGCCTACTGGTCCAGGGATGCCAATGGAGGCGAATGATCTTTGTTCCACAATCCGAGCAGAAGTTTGGTCTGTGCATGTGAGAAGGTTAGGGAGCAACCTCTGTGGCACTCGTAGTTTTCGTAAGCCGACTGAATCACACCTGCCGACAGAACCACCGACTCATCCGCGGCAACACGACAAGAAATATCGTCCACTCGGCCCTCACCGTCCAGTAGGCATCATGATTCGCGTGACACAGGTTCCAGCAAGGACTCTTGCTCATCCAGAAACTAATCGCGGGCCTCAGAAGAGGTGATCTCAGGAGTCAAAACAAAGCTAAGCAACGTGCCGGCGCTTTTCCGCGTCCGAACTTCACCTCTGCGGAGCCAGTTTGCAAAAAGTTCAAGGCGACAGGCATACTCGCTGCCCGAACGAAAGCAGTGCATTTACCCTAATGATTCATCTTTACATTCACCAAAAAAGCATCAAGACGTTTCTTCTTTTCGCAACTTTCGCGCTCGCCCTTTGTGGCGGCGCTGCGTCCGCACACGCGCAGGATGATGAAGTTGTGCGGATAGATACTTCTCTTGTCCAGCTCAACGTCGGAGTGGTCAATCGCGAAGGCCGGGCTGTCACTTCACTCTCGCAAGGAGACTTCACCGTTTACGAAGATGGAGTGAAGCAATCGATCTCGCAGTTCGAGCCAACCAACGCACCGTTCAGCCTTGTCCTCTTGCTTGATATGTCGGGGTCGACGATCAATTTCCGACCGCAGCTAAAACTCGCCACCCAACGTTTCCTTGATGCCCTCGCTCCCGATGATCGAGTCGAGGTAGTTCAGTTCAACGCCAAGGTTAAGAAGTTGATGCCGTTCTCCAACAAACGGAAGGACACTGCTTATGCGATCGAGATTGCCGACGGCGCTGGGGAAACTCATCTCTATGAGGCGCTGCGGTTTGGATTGAAGGAGTTGGAGAAGGAAGGTAAACGGCGTAAAGCGATCATCGTTTTGACTGACGGGCTGGATACCGAAATGCGTGGAGTTGATCGCCTCGCTGTGGCGAGGGCTGAGTCTGATGAGGCAGCGCTGGCTGCAATCAAGCCGGAGGCGAGTGCGCCACTGAACGCTGTGTTGAATGCCGCTGACCGCCTGGGCGTCACAATTTATCCGCTCGCATTGCCCTCCGGCGATCCCAAGCGATTGCCGCTGCCTGGTCCGGACATCACAGGCATTTACAGTGCGGCGCGGACTCGACTACAAAGTCTGGCCAGTCGTACTGGTGGTCGTCTCACAGAAATTAATCGATTGGAACAGATGGCCAAACTTTATGCGGAAGTCGCGGCCGACTTGCGCGCGCTTTACACCGTGGCTTATCAAGCCCGTGGTGATCGACCGCGCGACGGCAAGTGGCACGAGATTCGAGTTGAGGTGGTCCAGCCAGAATTAATCGCGAGGACGCGTCCGGGGTATTACGCGCGATAAGGCAGTTGCGAGTTTGAAGTTTCGAGTTCGAAGTTTCGAGTTTCGAGTTTCAAGTTCGCAATTCCGAGTCGACTAATACATGATCTTCTTCAACCACAGCGCAAACTCGGAACCTGGAACCCGGAACTCGAAACTTGATTTTTCCCCCCGCTTGACACGTTCTTAGCCGCTCCCTATATTCAAATTTCCAAAAAACGCACCCGTAGCTCAGCTGGATAGAGTACCTGACTACGAATCAGGGGGTCGCATGTTCGAATCATGCCGGGTGCACCAGAATTATAAGTAAAGGGCGTCACTCTTTGACGCCCTTTCTGCTTCCGGATGTTCGCTAGTTCAATGCCTTACCGTGACCGATGTCCCTCGAACCTTGGATCGAGTTCGATCGCTCTTTGGAAATGTTTCTCGGCCAGCTCATTCATCCTCAGATTCTGCAAGCGCATCCCGATCATCCAATGGTAAAGAGGATCGTCGGGAGTGAATTGGTCGGCCCGGTTTTCAAGCGCGATTGCTTCGGCGGATCTGCCGAGCGAGGCTGCCGCGCCGGCGAGTTGATTATTAGCTAAGACAAGCCGTCCATTCTGCTGCACCGCGTCGCTCCAAACTGAAATCGCCTCTTCCTTGCGGCCCAGTTGCCACAACGACTCGCCTTTTTCCTCGCGAGCGAGAATTAGGTCAGGTCGTTCCGTTAAAGCCTCATCGAGATTCGTCCGCGCTTGCTCGTATCGCCCGAGGCGGTTGAGGATCGTGCCGCGGTAATACAGACTCAAAGCCTTCGCCTGCCCTTGCTGGTGAGTCGCGGCTTGTCCGAGCAACTGGACCGATTGCTCAGGGTCGCCGGAGAGATAGACAAACCACGCAAGCTTCGGCAGGGCCTCTTTGTTCACAAATAACCCAAGACTCATTGACTCTTGCAAATGATTCCTGCCCGCGACAACGTTCTCGCGATCGATCGGACTCAGCCAGGGATCGGCGTTGGCTTGCGCCAAAGCCAGCTCGTCGGGAATTTGGAGTCGTTGAAATGCACGGTTCCCCTCGTACTCGTGATAACGCACCCAGCCGCTGTGCGAGTTCAAGCCGATCCAAACAATCGCGAAAGCTAAAAATCCCCAGCCCGCTCTTCGCATCTCACCCGACGACTTCAAAATGAAGCGGTAAAACGACAGCTCTTTAGCACGAATATCTCCACGTCCTGAGAGTGAGAAACGTCGTGATGGCCGCAGTACCGAGAGCCATTAGCATGGGGACCAGTTGGTAGACATCCCAAACTGCGAGGAGACTTCCAAGAAACACGAACGCTCCAACAATTTCTTCGGGCCAGGTTAGCGAGTAACTTTTCTTGAGTGGTTCTGATTTCGGAATGGCGACGGTGGGTTTCCCAAAGCCGAAATACAAGGCGTCATTAGGACAGACACTGATGCAGTCCATGCACTTCATGCAGCCCGGATCAATCACCATCCCGTACTGTTTGACCTCCGCATGAACGAGAACATTCGAGGTGCAAGTTGCAGTGCAGTGACCACATTGATTGCACGCGTCCGTGACGCGAATTTTTCCGGGCGCGACTTTGTCGGCGAGACTGAAGAAGCCACCATAAGGGCAAGCGTAAGTGCAGAAGCCTTTCGCTCCCAAAAAATAAACAGTCATGAAGCCGCAGATGAAAAGAAAAGGGATTGCTACCGCGATGGAGGGAAAGGTGTCCCAAAAATTGCTGGTGACGAGGTGATTGCTAAATTCCGGGATCAGCGATCCGCCGTCCGGGTTCCACAGGGCTCGGGCGAGTGTGGGCCAGACGAACATGTACACGGCGGCGATGAGCGGGACGTAGACCAGCAACCTCGAGCGAAACGGCTTCGGAACAAGGCCGATCTTTTTTAGTAGCCACGCGCATAGGTCCTGGAGCGCAACAATGTGACAGCCCCAACCGCAAACAAAGCGTCCGAAGATCAGCGTCGCCAAAATCGCTAATGCGAAAAAGATAAAACCCGCGTTGACCGCTCCCCGCTGCAGCGTATACATGGTCTCAGAAGGCTCGATGGGCGAGATCGTCGTGCCCATGATCCACCACTGAATGAAGTGCGCAATCATCAGCAGACTAAGAACCATGAGTGCGGCGGCGCGCCAGCGGCTGGTTTTTGATTTGCGAATTCCGCTTTCCTGGACCGGAGAATTCTTCAAAACAGGGAGTTCAATCGATCTCTGTGTTTTCGCCTCCGGGCTTTCACATCCGCTTTTCATAAAAGGCTCCCCAAACTTTGCGCGCGTATGCCGGCGGAACTTATCCCCACACTCCTTGATTTAGACCACCCAAAAGAGCAAAACCCATCCATACTTTTTCGCCGCGAACCCTCAAAGCACCTGGGGTTCGTCTCTTCGAAATCCAAAAAAGGTTGGAATCCCAGACTATGTTGAAGACTCTCCTGATACCCCTGCTCCCGCTCCTGATGCTTTTTAGCGACGGTTCAGACAACTCTGCAGCCCGACTCAAACAGATTAACATCGGTTCTGACCATGCTGCGCGCTCTCGACAGATTATCAACAGTGCGGACAACTCCGTAACCCGGCTCAAGTCGAAGAACCCGGTCAGCCAGGAAAGCCAAACCGGGACTCTTGAAAAGATGATCGTGGCCAGCGGCAGCATCTCGATGGATATCGACTTGAACCAGCTGAACGGAATCAAGTCCGCGAAGCAATTGGACAAGCTGCAATTCGCCGTAGTGCCGAACTCCTTTTTTACTGTTCTTGTTTTTGAGAATGCTTTGCGCGGACCCGAAACCGGCTCGATGGCCCTAATTCCGCAAAGCTTCGCGGTTCTTCCTGCGGCGTTGACGAGTCCTTCAACCAACTTGTTATTGAAAAGACTACGCCAACCGAACCGTTCGATATTGCCGTGCGCGATGGAAAGACCGGCTTCACCTTTTTTAATATCGAGGGGAATCTCTACGACTACAACGCCAGGACGCAGCTGTTCAGCATCACGGAGGGCAGCTTCTGATTTCAAAAGAGTTTGCTGCGAAGCTCGGGCATCCGTCCGCAGAAGGTTCAGTAGTGGGAAAGATTTCGGGCAATGCAACTATGCGGACCATCGAAATCACGCAGTTAGTCAACGGCGAAGTTAGATCGTCTGTGATGCCACCCACTGAAGGCATTAAAGCAGGTACCATACCCGGGCCCGATGTCATCGTCGGCGATCTGAGCGGATTACAGCAATTTGGCAACAGCGGAACTCAGGTCGGCCTGGCTGTAGCGACCGACTCCTGTAACGCGGCAACCGAGCCGTTGAACTGGTTTGCCTCGCCAAACAATGACCATCCGGTGATACCGCAAAACCTCTATCGACTGAGTGGTGGGACCACCAACGACGAGCGCTTTGAACAAATCGGCCAATCCTCTGTCAAACATGCGTTCACAGCATTGCAAAACAATATCTGCGGCTTTGGCTGCGTGGCGACGGGTGGCACTACCCTCGGCAGCGGCTGCTCTGATCCCTACTCCGCCAGTTTGAATGCCGGTCCTAGTCTCGGTTCACGCGCGTGGATTAACCCTTTCACCGGAGCTTATCCGAGAGGAGATTCGGCTACGCCTCCAAACAATCACACTGGTCACACTCACACTGGGACATCGCATAGAATTGTTGTGGAAGTGAATGATCTGAACACTACGCTCAACTCCGGGGCGACGTATTATGCAGAGTCTCAATATGTAACGCCGCACGAGTACGCGTGGTGCCAAGCGCATCCCGGCCAGTGCAACATGTACAACAACGCTTCCTACCGCCGTTTCAATGTCACCGGGACGAGCAGTTTTAGCTTT
>JBDTYQ010000024.1:0-41664 GCA_040005515.1 bacterium | reverse complement strand
CGGCTGGAAATGTCCGCGCACAATCTCGCGGCTTTTGGCATCGTCTACGCGCCGGAGCGCGGGTTTCTGGGCGGCGTCAATGTGTATTACACCGGAGCGCGGTTCCTGAACAGGCGCAACACCGCGCCGGTGAACGGCTTTGCCACCATCGGCTTAAACGCGGGCTATCGCACGCCGAAGTGGGAATTGCGAGTAGACGCCACCAATTTGGGCGATCGTCGCGACCCGGTGGCCGAAAGCGAGCTCGGTGACGGGCAATATTATTTGATGACCAGTCGACGTGTGGTGGCCGGGTTCACTTTCCATTTCTGAAAAACTTCAGACCGGCGCCGAACGCGCGTTTTTCCACAAAGCACCACCCTCTATAAAGCTCTGCACCCTAATCCTCTGTGTTCGTCCACTACAATCTTGCACGCCGGAGCCGTAAGGCATTGGCGATCACCGAAACTGAGCTGAAGCTCATCGCGGCTGCCGCAATCATTGGATTGAGTAGTAGCCCGAAGAAGGGATAGAGAACCCCGGCTGCGATCGGAATACCCATCGAGTTGTAGACAAACGCAAAGAAAAGGTTCTGCTTGATATTGCCCATCGTGGCGCGACTTAGCTTCCGCGCCCTGACGATGCCGCGCAAGTCACCTTTCACGAGCGTAACGCCAGCGCTCTCCATCGCTACATCAGTGCCGGTTCCCATTGCGATCCCGACATCCGCCTGAGCCAGAGCCGGCGCATCGTTGATTCCGTCGCCCGCCATTGCGACCTTGTGCCCTTCGGCCTGAAAACGCTTAACGATTTCAGCCTTCTGATTTGGCAGCACTTCGGCAACGACCTCATCGATGTTCAACTTAGCAGCCACTGCATTGGCTGTTGTGCGGCTATCGCCCGTGATCATCACAATGCGGATTTTCTCTTCGTGAAGTTGTTTGATAGCTTCAGCGGTGCTGTCCTTTATAGGATCAGCAACACCCACAAGACCAGCAGCTTTGCCATCGATAACGACGAACATCACGGTCTGTCCATCGGCCCGGAACTGCTCGGCTCGCTCTGCCAATTCACCGGCGTCGATTCCCAGATCAAGAAGCAGGCTACGGTTTCCCAGCGCAACTTTTTGCCCCTCTACCTCACCTTTGACTCCCTTGCCGGTGATCGACTCGAACGATTTAGTGTTTACAACTTCCACCCCTCGCTCTTCAGCGCCTGAAACAATGGCTGCAGCTAAGGGATGTTCGCTACCTCTTTCCAGACTCGCTGCGAAACGCAATAGCTCTCGCTCGTTTACACCCGCGTTGGGGGCAACCGTGACGAGTTTGGGCTTTCCCTCAGTCAGCGTTCCCGTCTTGTCCACTACAAGAGTGTCAACGTCTCTGAGAACTTCGATTGCCTCGGCGTTTTTGAAAAGAACGCCTGCCTGCGCGCCTTTGCCCGTAGCCACCATGATCGACATCGGGGTGGCTAGACCGAGAGCGCACGGGCACGCGATAATCAGAACCGCGACCGCGTTGACGATCGCATAGGCCATGCGTGGCTCGGGCCCCAGAGTGGCCCATGCTATGAACGTAACAATCGCAATGAGAATGACCGCCGGTACGAAATAAGACGCGACGACGTCAGCGAGCTTTTGAATTGGTGCGCGGCTGCGCTGTGCTTCTGCAACCATCTGCACAATCTGCGATAAGAGAGTCTCCGCTCCCACACGTTCGGCCTTTATGATCAGGCTGCCAGTACCGTTGACAGTCGCCCCGATAACTCGCTCCCCGGACTTCTTCTCAACCGGAATCGGCTCACCTGTTACCATTGCTTCGTCGACGGCACTCGAGCCTTCAACGACAACACCATCCACCGGAATTTTCTCGCCCGGGCGAACCCGCAATAGATCACCTACCTGCACTTGATCGAGTGGTACGTCCTGTTCGCTGCCGTTCTCGCTTACTCTTCGTGCGGTTTTCGGCGCGAGACCCAGCAGTGCTTTCAGCGCTGAACTGGTTTGGCTTCGTGCCTTGAGTTCCAGCACCTGGCCCAACAACACGAGTGTTGTAATTACGGCTGCCGCTTCGAAGTAAACCGGCACGGTGTCGCCGTGACCGCGAAACGAGTGTGGAAAAATATCCGGAAACAAGGTGGCCACGATGCTATAGCCATAAGCCACTCCCACACCGAGCCCGATCAACGTAAACATGTTCAAGCTTCGATTCACTAACGATTGCCAGAAGCGCACGAAGAAGGGCCATCCACCCCAAAGAACAACCGGGGACGCCAGAACCAATTGAAGCCAGGGCAAAACAGTTGGCGGCACGAGACGCTGCAATAATCCGCCCGGAATGAGATCACCCATTCCAATTACGAAGAGGGGAACGGTAAGGAAGACGCTCGCCCAGAAACGCCGCTGCATACTTTTTAGCTCTTCATTCTCTTCAATGAGAGTCACGGTTCGCGGCTCAAGCGTCATACCGCAGATGGGACAGTTGCCTGGTGCATCACGCACGATCTCAGGATGCATCGGGCACGTGTATTCAATCTTTTGCTGCGGCGCAATCACACTGACGGGCTCTAAACCCATGCCGCACTTAGGGCAGGAACCGGGCTTGTCCTGCCGCACCTCAGGATGCATTGGACAGGTATAAGTCTGTGCGACCGAGGCAAGCGAAACTTTTGGTTCCCGCAGGATCCCAATAGGTTGCGACACCCGCTGCGTGGTCGACCGGTTGAGAAATGGTTCTGGATCCTTTCTGAATTTATCGAGGCAGTGCGTGCTGCAGAAGTAGTAGGTATCTCCGTTGTACTCGTAGGAGCCTGCTGCTGCTTCGGCATTAACAGTCATGCCACAAACCGGATCTTTCACCGAATTCCCAGCGGTTACAGTCCCGCCGGTTGTTTTAGGCGCTTGCATCTTCACTTTGGGTTTCATGTGATTCCTGCTTATCGACTCATCGTCGTCAACAATCCGCAGCAGCTATTTGCGAACTGTCCAGATTACTTTCGCCGCTTGTTCTTGCTAAGCCCACGCGAAGTGGGATTGGAGTGCTCGATTTGCGCCCCTTCAATCAATCCGCACACGTGTCCAGCAAGTTCGCCGGTCTCGTCCCATTGCGCCAGCGCCGCTCCCAATTCCCTCCGGTAGAGGCGCATTTCTTTTAGGCGCTCATCCAGTTCCTCGAGACGATTGCGCACAATTTCGCGAACCTCCAAACATGGGCTATGACCTGCTTGCTTGTCAGCAATAATTCGCTTTATCTCGTCGAGTGAGAACCCCAGAACCTGGGCGCGTTTTATGAAGTCGAGGCGTTGCAGCACTGCCGCGTCGTACGAACGATATCCGCTTTGAGTGCGGCACGGTTGACCCAGGAGTCCACTTCGCTCGTAGAACCTAAGCGCTTCGATACCGATGCCGCTACGTTTGGCTACTTCGCCGATCTTTAATGGTGAGCGCGATTCCGCTGTTACTTGTTGATTCGATCTAAGTGCCATCCTGGTTTCCTCTCATTACTACTACGGCAATCGTGGCCCTATGCTGCTTCTGGTAATGGCACTCCGATTCCAGCAATGCGCAAGACATGTTCGTCAACCCCGCCGTCCACGCAACATTCGGCTAGCTTGCCATCAACGACGATGGCTGGTACGCGGCTGATGCCCAGTCGCTCAGCCCTCGCAGCAACCTGTGGCTGGTGCATGTCCAGGATTTCGGTTTCGCATGAGGGACATGCGATTATCTTGACCGTCTGGATTGCTGCCTCACACCTGGGACAGCCGGCACTGAAGATTTCGATTTTACGTTTGCTGCTCATAGCTTTGCTCCTTGTGTGGCCTCCACCTGTTTTCCAAAGATAAGCACATTGTAAACCCTGTAGTCGAATACAGAGTCAAGGCCCATTTTGATAGGCCAAAAACTCCTCAGAACTCATAATCAATCGAGAAGCGAAACTGTCGAGGGGCGGTAAATGAAGTGGCAGTACCGAAGGATGAGAGGGGCGTAGCGCCTGACCCGAAGAATGAGTTGAGACTTAAAGTATTCGGATGATTGGAGAGATTGAAAGCTTCGACAACGAGATCGAGCCGACGCCGTTCGCCCATCGGAAAGTATTTTAAAACGCGCAGATCAAAGTTGATGAAGCGAGAGGTGTGCAGCGTATTTCGCCAGAATCCTGATGGACGCGACGCAAGCGGAAAGGTGAGACCGTGCTCCTCGTCTGCTCCGGTCAGCGCATTGACAGGTCGCCCACTACTGAGCGTCACGATTGGGGCGATCTCGATGTGACTCAGAATATTTCCGATCAGAGTGTCCCGTTCGCTTCCCGCGCCCTTTTCCTCTTCATCACCGAATGGAAGATCGAACAGCGCACTGAGCACGAACCGATGCCGGACATCCTGCCGTGAAAGGGCGCGCTCGGCTCGTAAGTCGTAAGGATTTTGCGGCTGCTCATCGAAGTCGGATGCATCGTCCGTTGTCTTCGATAACGTATAGGAAGCAAGCAGCTCAAACTCGTTACTCATTCGTTTGTTCAGCGCCAGCGTCAGACCGTTGTAGGAGGAGTGGGCGGAGTTTTCGAGCTGGTAGAGCGCATCGAAGCGCGGATCGATTCTGCCTGGTCCAAACACAGGACGACTAAGTTGCTGCGGAGTTGGATTGAAGAAGCCGAGCGCCGCTGCATTGGCTGCGGTGAGTGTGACAGGCAAAAGAAGATTGATGTTACGTGTGCGAGGGAGATGAATGCCGCGTGTAAAGAGATAGTCGGCGCGAAGCGTAATATCTTCAGTTAGCAGATGCTCGATCCCAACGTTAGCCTGCGCACTGTAAGGTGTAACGAATTGCGGGTCAGCGCGAAAGATTGAGGGAGCGATGCCGACCACCGGTGCCAGAGCCCCACCGCCGCCGGTTAATGCAAACACGCTGGCTGCGTCCGTATCGGTAGCAATCTGTTCGAATGCCCGCACACCGTTCTTCTGGATTGCCCGGTTGAGAAAGGCCAGTGGCAAGCGGTCATAATAAAGGCCAACGCCGGCGCGAACGACCCATTCTTTGGAAGGACTCCAGGCCAAACCGAGTCGCGGACTAAAATCGTTCTTGTCCGTCCGAAAAGGTGCAGGGAGATGCTCCAGATCGTACCGGCCACCGAGGTTCAAAGTCAGTTGTGGTGAGGCTCGCCAATTGTTCTGCACAAAGGCGCCCAAACTGGTCACTCCAAATTGGGTTGCCGGTGAGCCAAATGCCTGTTGCCAGATCGCTGGGCGTCCGGCAGCAAAGTCGTCGAGCGTGCGAAAGATGTATTGAGCACCAAAACCGTCGCTTAGTTCACTGTTAAGTGAAACGTGATTGACGGTCACTCCGCCTTTCCATTCGCTGTGCGAGCGGGAAAAAGCAAGGTTCTCGACGACTTGATAACGGGTTTCACGACGGGTGCCGGCTGCCTCATAAGGCCGGCCAAAACGCGCCACGCCTACTATCTCTACGGCAGGACCAACTGGGTCACCTGCGCGTGTCACGGCCCGGCGTGAGCTCGCCTGGAAGCGGAAGTCATTGATCAACTTCGGTGATAATACCGAGATAGCAGAGCCACTGAATTGGTAGTCCTTGGTGTAGGCGCTACCGCGTGCTGATCTATCGCTGAGAACATCTGTGTTGAAGCTATCGCCGCGCTCACGCAGGTTGGTGAAGGCGAAGCGAAAATTAAGCGTGTGAAGCTCGGTCGCTATATAGGTGATCTTAGCCGCCGCCTCAGTCTCATCGGTTCCAATCCGAAATCGTCCTGGTGTTATGGACCGGATAGGAAGCCGAGGCGCAAACCCCGAGGCCAGCAACGAGTTAATGCGGTTGCGCGCGCCTAGCTCTATTTCTGCTTCTTCTTCAGCGGAGAGATGCTCTTGTTCAGCCGCAGCATAGAAGAAGAGCTTGTTGCGCTTTAACGGGCCACCCAGAGCGGCCCCTGGCTGCACACGGCGGAAACGCAACCGGCTGGCTGGAGGAGGATCGGAAAAAGGTTCGCGCGCGTTGAACCATTCGTTTTGGAAGAAGGCAAAAGCGTCGCCATGGAATTCATTCTGTCCTACCTTGGTGACTACGTTTATGGCGCCGCCGGCGGCACCCCCAAACTCCGCGGAGAGACCATTGTTGACGATCTGGAACTCCCGAACGATCTCAGGCGACAGCGCGACTCGTGCCGCTCCGGTCGTCTCATCCGTATTGTCCAAGCCGTCAATTGAAATTGAGTTGCTGCGAGGACGCAGGCCTCCAAACGTGAATCCGCTGTCGGCGAGTGGCGCACCTGATCCTGCCTTACTACCACCGCCATTTTGTTTGTTGGACGGCGCGACGCCGGGCGCAAGCAAAGTGAACTCCAGATAGTTGCGGCTATTGACCGGCATCTCTTCAATGCGCTCTGGATCAATCGAAGTGGTAACGCCAGTCTGAGTCGCATCGAGTGCTGGCGGAGTGTCCGTGACAGTCACTTGGGCATTTACGTCTCCAGCACTTAATGGAATGTCGAGTGTTGTAGTGCGCCCCAACGCGACCGTTACCTTTGGATTAAAGTACGGCGCAAAACCGCGGGCTTGAGATTTGATTTCATAATCGCCTACAGCAAGTGCTGAAGCGCGATATGTTCCATCCGCTTCACTTATCACGTGTCTAGTTTGATTGGTGGTGAGATTGCGCAGCGTGGTCGTAGCGCCAGGAATGCCAGCCGCTGAGGCGTCGCGGACAATGCCAATCAGAGTGCCTGTGATCGCCGAGTCTTGAGCCTTTACGCGACAAGTAACGACCAGTACCGAAAGCGCCATCAACGTGAAAACCAACCAACTTGAAAAAGACCGCACTGCGGGAAGTCTCCTTAATCACGTCTCGCTTGTTGTAAAAATATGCAGACTGCCGGCAACTGAGTCCCGGGCATTTCCGCTGAAAGTCCAGTTTGGAGCTTAAGACTAAGGCTTCTTGTTGGAATTGGCGGTCTTACGGTTGTCCATGTTCATGTTGGCCATGTTCATGTTCGCATGCTCGCTCGCGTTCATGTTCGCGTGCACGTTTGCATTAACATTCGCAGGGGTCGTCGTCGGACTCGGTGACGCTGTAACCGTCGTGGTTGAGGTAGAGTTGGCGTTGCTGTTCGTATTCTCTGCGGTACTACAAGCGGCACCGAAGACAGCCAAAACCAGCAAAGTTAGAAAACCTGTCAGCCGTCGCATATCAGCTCCTCCCAAGTTGAAGCAATCAGTCACGAGTTTTTTGCCGGGGCCGGATTGCCTGGTGCTCGACGCGGAGCGCTTGAATGCCAATGCACAATTCGCCACTGACCATCGCGATTTTCGAGCACAGCCGTCCCTAGACCGCCGCCGTCAATGTGACGCAGCTTTCCGTTGTCCGTGACGTCCGCCGAGATTGTGTATTTGAGAGTCGCCCAGGCAGTTTTACCCGCCAGATGGATTTTGATATCGCTAAACGCATACTTCGTGTTCTTCATCTCACCCATCTCCGGTACGAGATGGTGATCACGATAGTCGGCCCAACCGTAATTCGCGTGGCCACTCTCAAAGATCGTTAGCGATTCATCATTGACCCAGACTTGTGAGGCCATTGGCAGATCATTCTTCTCAAAACTTGAGGCGCTCTTCATTAGAACATCGCGCACTGCTGCTTCATCATCTGCGTGAGCGGTTGCTTCGTAAGCGACGGCACAAATAAGTCCAAAAACAATCAGTACCGAGAGTAAGGCGATCTGCGACTTGGCTCTTCTTATTGCGTTTTGCATTTCCATGTTCTCCTTCTAGCTTACTGGTTCGAAAACTCCGCGACAATGCGTTCACGGATTTCCTTCGGGGAAAGGCGCTGTTCCTTTTGTAGCCGATAAGCCACCAATGCTTCATCGATACACGTAGCGCAATGGGCTGCATGATCATCCTCAAAGCAACTGTGCAGACTCTTATGGCCCATGCCGCGATCGCAGTGGCAATAACAGGGCAGTTGAGCAAGTGTCTGCGGAATCTCTTTCGCTGCTTGATAGGCCGCGCGCGTCTTTCCAGGGAACTTCTCTGGTGCAAGAGTTGGCGGAAGCTCACTCGGCGGGGCCTCGTAGTGGGCCGGTATCAGAGCAATACTGCTTGCCGGAGCAGGGAACTCCGGCTGCGGTTTAGAGGGGCTAATTGATGAAGCCTGTTGCTCGACGGAATGCAACGGGCGCAAATACGTGACGGCAATTAACCCGGCAGTGACAAGCATCAGAATTGCGACGACTAATTTATTATTCATTCGATCAACTCCCTTTGATTAGTGCTTCATTGGTTTACTTTCGACGCCCGGGCTTCCATGCGTCCCGTGTGTGCTGCCCATTTTCATCTTGCCTGGTCGTATTCTGAAAAACAGTTTCCAGGACACAGGATTAGCACCATAGAGCCGATCCAATATTGCCGGCTTGGAATAGAAAGTGAGATCGCTTCCGATCGCGAATGATACCTTCTCGGTATTCCAGAGATCGCGCGCGCCCCCGAAGGTATACGCGCCGATGCGGAAACTCGGATGATCATCAGTAATCCCCAGCAGAGCGCGATCATTCGGACGCAAGAGCTCGTTCTTGTCCACCAACTCCAATCGGGTATAGAGATAGTTCTTGTCAAGAAAATTAACTGTCGACTCGAGCGTGTAGCCGTTGAGGTTATGCGTCTCGCCCGGACTGCTGGTGTGGTTGCGGCCCCAGATGAAAGCCGAGGCCCAGTTACCGCGCTCTAGTGGTTTGTTGTATTGCACGGAAGCTGTCGCCCGACGAATGTCGGTGGTAGGTTCAGATGCTTCGGGGCTTCGCAGAAAGCCATAGCTCACCTGCGCAGTCCAGTTGGCGTTCGGCATGATTGAGATTCTTGCCGAGCGAGAGTTCCACTTGTGGGCATCGAAGTTATAGCGGTTTTCGTCAGGTTCGCGACCGTTGAAAATCGAGCCTTCCAGCTTTAACCAGCGATAAGTGAATCCGGTGGTGAATACCCCAAACGCAATATGAGTTGAATCCTGCAGGTGATGAGCGAGCGTAGCTGATGGATTTTCCGACGCTGACATACGATGCATAAAAGCGACGGGACCCAGCGCGGGCTCGCCCGGATATCCGAAGTAGGTGAACCATGTTCCGCGTTCACCCACAGGCAATGTGTACTGCGCGGATAGTTCCATAAAGAGATCGTGCGGATGCTGTCGGTCGATCAACGGCTGGCCTTTGTAGGTTTCGCCGGTTTGAAAAAGAAGCGGCGAGCCTCCCGGAGGGAAGGTGAACGGTTCAAAGCTGAACATGCCACGCAGTTGCACCGTGCCCTTGCCAAGCTTGTGATAGGCCATTGGCATGAACCAGTTCGCCGACTCGATCTTGGTTACGCCTCTTGGCCCACCCTGTCGATTCAACCCCGCAACGAGGTTGTAGTGAAACATCAGCAACCAATCGCCGGATTGCTTGTGAAACATGTGCATCGGTCCTGATGATGGTTGCCACGTCGTGCCAGAACCCATTGCGCCCATGGATATGATGTTGGTCTCACTCGATCCCAGGCGGATGCCCATGTCATTGCCGTTCATAACCATCAACGGGCCAAGGTTCATTGCCGTCCCACCCATTTCCATTCCTGCCATGTGAGCCGTTGGGCTGGACGAGGGGCTCGCAGAGGGCATCGGCATATTCATGTCCATCTTGTGTTCGGGAGCCGCCTGCGGATTTGGGGAAGCCGACGGCATTTGCATTCCAGGCATATGCGCATGCGTTTGTGGCGCTGCGGAAGGTGATGCCGGTGGCATGCCGGGCATATTCATGTCCATCCGAGGCGAAGGCGAAGGTTGTCCAGCCGGTGACTGCGAAGTACTTGGCATCTGCTTGTCGGGCATGTTCATGTCCATCTGTGGCGAAGGCTGAGGCGCTGCGGATTGTTTGGGTGACGACTGCGGTGAGGCCATGTTCATTCCGGGCATGTTGCCCGTAGTCTGTAGCTTCGCGGAGCTTTTTGCAGGTGTAGCCTTCGTTCTTGACGCTGCCTTTCGTCTCACTCCAGACATCTTCATTCCAGACATGTCCATGCCCGGCATGTTGCTCATGTCATGCTTCATGGCAGTCTTTTTTTTACGTGTTGGCTTTTTCTTTCTTCGAGATAACTTGGATTTCGCCTTCGGTTTACTCATCCCTGGCATATTGGACATATCGTGTTGGCCCAGGACAGGGACGCTGCCGACCAGCATTATCAACACTAATAGGAAACTCCAGCTAAGACGCGAACTAAACTTAAACGGATCAATCGTTTTCATAATTTCCCCAGAACGGTTCTAACCAAAAGAGGAGCACTCAAAGAAAAGCCCTCTTCAGAAACTAACAAAAGATTCAATTGTTTCAGTAGGGAATGAGCGACAGCGTCTCAATTATAAGAGTTTGAAACGCCAAGAAGGGGACTAAATCTGAAAAACGTTGAGAAGAACATGTCGAAGCGCTCTGATGCCCGGTGGCGAATGCTCTCTTGACAGCCCGGTTATAGCGAGCGTCATTGATGGCCGACCGAAGAATCTTGACCCCGGCAACCGAATGGAACCAATCTCTTTGCCGGATTGATCTGAGAGGCCCACAGATGAGAGGGGCATGTTCTGCATACCCGAGTGGCTCAAACAATGAGTGCAGGCGTCCACGGGCCCTGCTATGTGACTAGCGTAAGCAAAATCAGCTGAGCTAGGGAGTTGATGAAGCTTGTTGTCGATAGTGGAAGGAGAGGAAGGCGGAACCCCGTCTTCCATGGACATACCAGACATGTCGCTCGGGTCCATCTGCATGCTCTCTGTAGCCATGCCGTCCGTCGCCATATCCCGCATGTGCTGGTGAGGCTGCGACGACTGCTTGTTGGCGATCTTCGTTAGACAGCAATCATGGCCCAGCATGCGAGGACAAAAGGCCGCGGCGAACACGTGGCCCAAACTTCCCATTACAAGTAGCGACGCAAGACTGGTTAGAAGAAATCGCCTCATTGGTTGAATGCGGGCATTATCACACATCCTGTTCGATCTGCGAACCTGGCTGCTAAATCCGAAGCAGCTTGATTAACCGAGTTGGATGAACCTTAACGATTGGGCGATGTCTCATAGAAGCCTCAGAATGGAACCCTCACTCTAGCACTCTAACATAATATGTATTATCAGACGCAGTTGATATGGCGAGGTAAGGTAGAGGTCTAAGAATCGTCTTGGTTCAATTCTCTGTTGCGAGGGGTTCTCGGTCGCCCTCTAGTAAATGCCCAACTTGACGCTACTCAGTCGTTCCCCTTACATTTACCGCTCGCCGGAATATCGCTTTGCTCAAAGGACTCAGACCTAGTGGCTATCAAGATCGAAAATCAATTGGATAGAAAACTGCCTAAGGACACCATCGCTCATCTCGAAGACGCCTTTGACAGCCTCCCACGCGAACACACACGCGGGCTCGAAAGGATCAGGTTAGTTGAGTTCATTTCAGATCCGCGGCTGAGGAATGTCCCGACAGCGACAGAGTTGCCGGGTCTCTATCATCCTCGCCAGGGTCCCAAGGGCGCCTGGCTCGAGGTGGCGGTGGGCGTCTTGCTACCGGGTGACAAGCCGATTCACAAGCGGATCGTTCCGCGGATGTCTTTCAAAGGTAACCTTGCGGCGATTCTTTTTTCACTCGTAGGCCAGCATTATCATTTGACTCTTAGGCATTCGCTTAAGAAGACCCAGCTCGAGCCTGCCGTACGCGTGTATACGGAAAAACAGCTTAAGAGCTGGAATGAGAAGAAGCACAATTTTCGCGCGCGTCTATTCAAGCCTTTACAGCCCACGCTGGAGCGTTGGGCCAAGGGGTTGCAAAAGCGAGCAGCCGCAGAAAAGAAAAAGAGTGTGACTTTAAAATAGCAGGTGGGATCAAACTCCTAGCGATTGCCGTCTTCAATGCTTTTGGCCGCTAGCTTCAAAGCCTCAACGACATCTTCCAGGTCAACAATTGAACGCCGGAAGCGAACCTCAAGGCTAAACTCCTTACCAGGTGAGTTGTATTTAAACGTGTAAGGTTTCATTTCCCCGGTCACGCGAGGGCCCATTTCCTGACGGCGGAAATCCCTTGCATCATCTCTCGTCAGTCCTCGCGACGCGATTTCCCCGGCCAGGCGCCTCATTCCGTCTTCGTCGGGTTGACGAACGATCTGCAACAACATTGATTTCGCAGTCACATCAGCCTGACGGCAGATCTCGCGGACATCGGGCGGGATCGCTGCGATCGAGAGCGCTTCCGTCACCGTGCTTCGGCTCTTCCCTACTTTTCGCGCGACTTCTTCGTGGGTATAACCGAACCGTTCACAAAGTCCGAGAAGGCCATCGGCTTCTTCCCAAACGGTCAGGTCCTTGCGCTGCATGTTTTCGATCAGGGCGATCTCGGCAACAGCACCGTCGTCGACTTCCATTTCTACGCACGGCACTTCCGTGAGACCTGCTTGTCGGGCAGCTCGCCAGCGGCGCTCTCCCGCGATGATCATCCAACGACCAGTTGCGCGAGACGGTTTCACGAGTAGTGGTTCAAGTACACCTTTCTCCGCGATCGACGCAGTGAGCTCTGTTAAGTCACCAAACTCCGAGCGTGGTTGCTCCGGGTTCGGATCGATCTTGTCGACGGATATCATGCGGCCCACCGCAGCAGGTTGATGCTGCGAGAGCTCTTCGACGTAGTGCGCGTCGTGACGCATTTGCAAGCCTGTTGGCAATCCCCTTTTAGACACGGCTCAGTACCTCTTCGCAAAGTTTTGCATATTCGACAGCGCCGGATGAGTTCGGCGCAAAACTGAATATCGATTCTTTATAGGCCGGCGACTCTTCAAGTCTGACGCTCTTCGTAATCACTGTCTCAAAAAGTTTGGCGCCAAATACCCTGCGAATCTGATCGTGAACCTCTCGGGCCAATGTGGTCCGTTTGTCGTGCAGGGTAACGAGCACACCCAGCAATTCGAGCGCGGGATTTGGTCGTGCCTTAACCTTCTCGATTGTCTCAAGCAAATCGTCGGTTCCTTCGAGGGCAAAATAGGATGACTGAATGGGAACGAGTACGTGGCTGGCGGCAACGAGAGCGTTGACTGTGATTAATCCTAGCGTTGGGGGCGTATCAATGATGATTACCGAGTAGTCTTTCTTGAATGGCTCGAGTCGATCCTTGAGACGGAAGGGAGCGTCAAAGTCACCGATCAACTTCGATTCCAATTTCGCCAGGCTAATGCGCGCCGGAACGATGTCCAGATTCTCTACTGGAGTCCGATACACCGCTTCCGCAACAGGACTCTGTCCGTCCGTCATCAGCTCATATGCCGACCGTTCAATGCTGAGCGGATCGATAAATGAGATGGAACTGTTTGCCTGGGGATCGAGGTCGAGCAGGAGAACGCGTTTGCCCAATCGAGCGAATGCCGCAGCCAGGTTAATCGCGGTGGTGGTCTTTCCGACGCCACCTTTTTGATTTGCGATCGCAATTACCATCTGCTGCAAATTAATCAGTTATCCTTTTCAAACGATTACAATACCAATCACATGGGGAGATCGCCGGCTTCACCGATCACATCCGGCCATTCTTCTTCGCCGACTGTCGGCTCGTCCTCTTCTTCTGAGGGAACTGAATTGCGCGAAGCCTTAATCACTTCAACATCCACATAGATAGGGCAATCAGCGCGAAGCGCAAGAGCGATTGCGTCCGACGGTCGCGAGTCGAGTACCATTCGACTGCCATCGCTCGTGTGCATCTCAATCACTGCAAAGAAGGTGTTATCCCGCAAGCTAGTTACCACAACTCGATCAACCTGAACACCAAGCTCAGTGATCAAGTTACGCAGGAGATCGTGTGTCATCGGTCGCGGCGGTGCAATCTTCTCAATTTCCAGGGCGATTGCGTTTGCTTCGTACGCTCCAACCCAGATTGGCAGCATCGTTTCGCTGTCGATGTCTTTCAGAATAATAATTGGAGTGCCGCTGTTGGGATCCATCATCAGAGCTCTGATCTTTACCTCGATTTCCATGACTCGATTCCTTTGCTCTCCAGCTGCCGCTTCCCTCTTAATTAATCTGTTCGCCGTAGAGACTATAGGATTTCGCCTCGGTGATCTTCACGTCAACGAGGTCGCCTTTTTGGAGGGAGCCCTTGAAATTGACGACCTTGTGGCAGCTTGAGTGTCCGGTCATGTCCTGATCCGAACGCGCGCTTTCGCCTTCGACCATCACACTCACGGTGCGGCCGATATAGCGCTGATATACTTTGTTCTGTAACTGATGCTGACGTGCCTCGATCGTTAAGAACCGTTCCTTCTTCGTATCTTCGGAAACGCTATTGGTTAACTTCGCTGCAGGTGTGCCACTTCGCTTTGAATATTTGAAGATAAACAAGCCATCGTACTCACATCTCTCGACGAGGCTCATCGAGTCTTGAAAGTCCTCATCAGTCTCTCCGGGAAAGCCCACGATAATGTCGCTGGTCAATGAAAGCCTGCGCTTCGAATTCTTGATCGCGTCTACACTGCGAAAGTAATCCTCCGCTTTGTGTCCGCGCCGCATCGCCTTCAGGATGTTATCGCTTCCCGACTGCACAGGGAGATGAATCCAGTCGCAGAGATTCGGGTACTCTTCAAGCGCGGCCACTATATCAGGATGGAAGTCGCGGGGAAACGAAGTTGTGAACTTGATTCGCTCGACTCCAGTTTCCGCGACGGCGCGGAGCAAACGACAAAATGGAGTTGCGCCGCGACTATTCTCCAGACCTGCTGCTGATCGTGGTCGATAACTATTAACGTTCTGACCGATCAGATGAACCTCCTTGTAGCCGAGGAGGCGGAGTCGATTTACTTCCGCTATGATTTCGGAAGCACTCCGGCTCTGCTCGCGTCCTCGGGAATAAGGGACGATGCAGAACGAACAAAACTTATTGCAGCCTTCGATAATCGGCACATAAGCAACGTAAGGAGAATGGCGTTCAACTGGGGAAACATCCCAGGATTCACCTTCCGCTCTTTCACCTACATCGATAACTGTGTCTTCCCCTCCCCTCAGCCGCTCGATTAGCGAGGAAATTCGATCAGTTGCACGGGTGCCGATGATCATGTTCACGTCGGGAGCAGTGTCCCATATCGCACTTCCTTCCAGCTGGGCGACGCAACCCATTACACCAATCAGCGGCCTCCTCTCGGAAGGCAGATGACGCAGGTCCGTAATGCGTTTATAGACCTTCCGTTCAGCGCGCTCTCGTACTGAGCAGGTATTGAACAACACGACATCTGCTTGCTCTTCAGAAGTAGTTAGATCGTAACCGTTCAGGCGCAGAGCGGTGGCCGCTCGCTCACTGTCGGCGACGTTCATCTGACATCCAAAAGTCTCGATGTAAACCTTAGTATTCATTGATTCGTCAGCGTTCACTGCAGAGGCTTAGTCTATCAGAAATCATCTGACAAACGCGATCAGACTACTTTTCATGCTCGTACATTTTCAAAAGTAGAGCTTGCTTGACCACTTCTCTTGCGACGAGTAGTATCGCCCCTCAAGTTTTTCCGTATCCCAAAAAGACACTGAGAGAGGTTCCTCATCATGTCGTTTAATCGAGTAATTCTCGTCGGCAACTTGGGACGAGATCCAGAACTGCGTTATACGCCGCAAGGTACGCCGGTTTGTAGTTTCACAATGGCTACGAATGAAAGGCGAAAAGACAAGAGCGGTGAAATGCAGGATCAAACCACCTGGTTCCGTGTAACTCTCTGGGGACGGCAAGCCGAAACTGCCTCACAATACCTTACAAAGGGTCGGCCGGTTTATATCGAAGGCAGACTCCGCGTCGAAGAATGGACTGACCGCGATGGCAAACCACGACATACACTCGAGGTGCACGCTACGGACATGCAGTTCATCGGCGGTGGCAGAGGAGAGGACACGGCTGCGAGTAGACCGGCGGGAGCCGAACCCCAGATGGAACAGTCTGATCCGGCAGACGACGATATCCCGTTCTAACTAAAATTTGGTTGTTGTTAATTGGTAGGGACTAGCGCCGGAATCTCAGGCGTTACCCCAGCGCCCGAACTGTCGCAGTTTACTGTGTCGCTTCGCGAGCCTTTCTTCCTGACTGCAGCTGACTGCCTCTGCGAGTCGTTCACTAAGCGCCGCGTCCAGATAGCGCGCGGATTGGTCGTAGTCTGTGTGTGCTCCTCCCGGAGGTTCCTTAATGATCTGGTCGATTATTTTCTCGTCGAACAAATTCTGAGCGGTGAGACGCAGCCCTTCGGCCGCACGAGCTGCTTCCTTTGCGTCCTTCCAAAGAATCGCCGCACATCCTTCCGGAGAGATCACGGAGTAGATTGAATTCTCCAGCATCAACACCTGATCGCCGACGCCGATTGCCAGCGCCCCTCCGGAGCCCCCTTCGCCAATGACCGTTACAATCACCGGAACTTTCAGCTTCGCCATTTCACGTAGATTGAATGCAATCGCTTCTGCCTGACCACGTTCCTCAGCATCAATCCCGGGGTATGCTCCGGGTGTATCAATCAAAGTAAAGATGGGTCTGCCAAACTTCTCTGCCAGCTTCATCACACGCAAAGCTTTCCGATAGCCTTCAGGTTTAGGCATTCCAAAATTCCGGTAGCTGCGCTGTTTAGTATCGCGTCCCTTTTGATGGCCGATGACCACGATCGGCAAGCCGTGAAAACGCGCGAGGCCGCAGATAATTGCGGGGTCGTCTGCATAGCGACGGTCACCATGCAGTTCTACAAAGTCTTCAAAGAGACGTTCGATGAAATCGAGCGTGTAGGGTCGATCAGGATGACGAGCGAGCTGCACCCGCTCGAAGGCTGTTCGCGAGCCGGAACTTGTGGGTGGATCAGCCTTCGCGGGAGAGTCTTTAGCTTGAGGTTTCTTGTTTTGCCTTGCCATCTTCGTCACTCTCGCGTTATCGGACGCGGTTCATCTCTGCGTGCTCCTTTCGATTTTGATTATACAGCCCAGCTCCTTGAGAGCGGACTCCAGTTTCGGGGAATGTTCGACGCGCAGCGCCGAGTTAACCTTCACACGCACGACTGTCCTGGTGTCCAGCAGTGTTTCCACTGCCACATCGCAATTCCCCCGGTGGGTGTTAATTAGGTCGAGAACCTTATCAAACAGGCCACCCGGCTGGTCACTATCTGGCAGCCGCAGCACGATCAGTTCTTTGTTTCTCTGGATGTCGTCGAGATTCTGCACCAGGTCAACGATGATGTTGGGCGGGTTATCCTCACTGAGTTCAAGCCGGCCACTTATCAAAACAGGCAATTCGTTCTGAACAAGGAGAGTATGTTTGCGATAGGTCTCCGGCCAAAGCACACACTTGGTTCCTCCGGTTTCGTCCTCAAGACGAATGAGCGCGAACTTGTCTCCCTTCTTCGTTGTACGCGCCTGGAAATCGCTAATAATGCCGCCGACAGTAATACGCACTCCCGTGCGATGTCCTGACAGTTCGATCGATTTAACAGCTTTCAGACTCTGGAGAAGATCCACATAGTCCTCCAGGGGGTGGCCGGTAATGTAGAAGCCCAGGGCGGCCTTCTCCGCGGCCAGCATCTCGGTTGGTGTCCAGGCCTTGGCCGGCGGTGGTAGCTCTTCGGCCTGAGCAGCTTCTACTGAAGCCGCACCAAACAAACCATTTTGTCCTAACAGCCGCTCACGTTTCGCTCGTTGCGCTCTGGCAAGAGCCGGGTCGATGCAGGCGTGCAACGCTGCCCGCCACTCATTGAGCACGCGCGGCTCCGGTTTCAGCGAATCGAAAGCGCCCGCGCTAACGAGACTTTCAAACGATCTCTTGTTTAAGGCGCCTTGTTCGACGCGCTCGGCAAAGTCAAAGAACGACAAAAAAGGACCGCGAGCCCGGGCAGCGATGATCGCGTTCACAGTGGACTGACCCAGTCCTTTGATCGCCGCAAGTCCATACCGGATCGCGCCAACGAGAGGGGTAAAACCGGAAAAGCTCTCGTTCACATCAGGTGGCAATAACTGGATTCGCTGGACGCGCAACTCCTTTGAGTACTTGAAGACCTTGGCGGCATCCTGTGCCTCACTCGACAATACGGCAGCATAGAAGTGTTCTGGGAAATGCGCCTTGAGGTAGGCTGTCTGGAAAGCGAGGTAAGCATAGGCGACGCTATGGCTACGGTTGAAGCCGTAGTCCGAAAACTGGGCCATTAGTGAAAAGATCTTTTCCGCCTTCTCCCGCTTGATGTTCCTCTCCACAGCTCCCGAGATAAACTTCTCCTCGTGGACGGCCATCTCCTCACGCTTCTTCTTACCCATCGCGCGGCGCATGAGGTCCGCTTCGCTGAGCGTATAGCCCGCGAGCCGTTGCGCCAACTGCATGATCTGCTCCTGGTAAACAATGATTCCGTAAGTGTTGCTTAAGATCTCCTTCATCTCCGGAATCAAGTACCGAACAGTTTTCTTGCCGTGGTGTCGCAGGATGAACTCGTCGACCATTCCCCCGTCCAAAGGTCCGGGCCGATATAGGGCGTTAAGGGCTGCCAGATCCTCGATTCCTTTAGGCTTAAGCTTTCTGCATATCTCCTGCATACCCGACGATTCGAACTGGAATACCGCTTCTGTTCGGCCTTCTGCAAAAACCGCCATCGCTTTCTCGTCGTTAAGCGCTATATCCGGCCAGTTAATCTCTGTTTCAAGCAGCTGTTTAATCGTAATTAAGCAGTCATTTATAACAGTTAAAGCGGTAAGCGCTAAGAAATCCATTTTAAGCATGCCGGTTTTTTCGAGATCCGACATGGGGTACTGCGTGGTGACTTCATTCTTGCCAGAGACAGCGATGGGAATCAGTTCCTGCAACGGTTCAGGTGAAATAACGACGCCTGCTGCGTGGACAGAAGAGTGCCGGGCGCAGCCTTCTAAGCGCTGAGCGATCTCTAATAACTCCCGAACGAGCGGGTTGGTTTCGGTCTCTTTCTTAAGTTCAGGTACTTGCTCAAGAGCTTGCGCGAGGCTGACGTTTCGGCCCCGAACGGGCGGAGGTATCAACTTGGCGATGCGGTCGACCTCAGCGTAAGGAATGTCGAGCGCACGGCCGACGTCCTTGATTGCTGCGCGGGAGGCGAGGGTGCCGAACGTGATGATCTGACAGACTGACTCGCGGCCGTAGAGATCCACTACGTGATTAATCACTTCCCCTCGGCCCCGGACGCAGAAGTCGATGTCGATGTCTGGCAGGGAGAGCCGGCCGGGGTTAAGGAAACGCTCGAAGATAAGGTTGTACTGGAGGGGATCAATGTCGGTGATCTCGAGGCAATAAGCGACGAGGGATCCCGCTGCGGATCCGCGGCCGGGCCCCACCGGGATTTGATGGTCTCGCGCGTAACGTACGAAGTCCCAGACTACGAGAAAGTAACCAGGGAATCCCATCTGCCGGATCATCGCTATCTCGCTGGCGAGACGGGTCTGATAATCGGAAATGGAGTGCTTCAGCTCTTTGCGGGATATCTGACGTTCCCACACCCGTTGGCGACGGCGCTCGAATCCCTCACGGACTACCTTCTCGAAGTACTCGTCCGCCGAAAGGCCTGAGTCGGAGGCCGGAATGGGATAGTTAGGAAGGTAGTTAACGTTCTCCGGCAACTGCAGGTCGCAGCGTTCAGCGATCTCGACGGTACGCGTAAGCGCTTCCGGTAACTCAGCCCCGAAAACCCGCCACATCTCTTCCGGTGAACGGACGTAAAAGTGTGGGCTGTTATAGCGGAGTCGATTCGTGTCCTTAACGGTCTTCCCGGACCCAATGCAGAGCAAGACATCGTGCGCCTGGGCATCGTCCGGGCGCAGGTAGTGCGCATCGTTGGTTGCCACGAGAGGCACGCCTGTCCGTTTTGAAAGCTCGACCAGCGGCTTGCGAATTCGATCCTGACCATCCAGGCCATGCTCTTGTATTTCGAGGAAGTAGTTTCCCTTCCCCATAATCTCTTCGAACTCCAGTGCTGCAGCCGCAGCCTCGTCAAACCTCTCACGCGCCAGAAGCGAAGCAGGAACGCCTGACAGGCAAGCAGAGAGTGCGACGAGTCCTTTACTGTGTTCTGCGAGTAGTTCCCTATCGATGCGCGGCTTGTAGTAGAAGCCTTCGGTATAAGCCTTTGAGGTAAGCCTCACAAGATTCCGGTAACCCTCAAGGTTCGTGGCTAGCAGAATCAGGTGATGATTGGCTTTTTCTCCCGGTGCGCCCGCTGAACGATCCCTGCGACTGCCTTTAGCGATATAAGTCTCACAGCCAATAATCGGCTTTACTCCGCGACTCTTCATCGCGTTGTAAAAAGAAACCGCCCCAAACATGTTGCCGTGATCGGTCATGGCGCATGCTTGCATGCCCAATTCCTCGGTGCGTTTTGCGAGCGGCTTTATCTGTATTGCTCCGTCAAGGAGGCTGTAGTCGGTGTGAAGATGGAGGTGTACGAAGCTTTTATCGGTCATGAATAAAACGACTTGAGCTGCTTACCTGGCGACAAGCAGTTATGAATCATTAAGAGTGCCGAACGGGACCACTATAACACGCAGACTCGCGGCGTCAGTGAGTCAGAAACACAGTCAATTATTCCCACTCAATTGTGCTCGGCGGTTTAGAGCTGATGTCATAAACCACGCGATTGATTCCCCGGATTTCGGAGACCAGGCGACCTGAAATTCGCGCCAGCACATCACTCGGAAGTCTCGCCCAATCCGCTGTCATTCCATCGACACTCGTTACTGCGCGGATCGCCACAACCTTCTCGTAAGTGCGTTCATCACCCATCACCCCGACTGTGGAAATCGGCAGAAGTACTGGAAAAGCCTGCCAGACCGAGTGGTATAGCTCGGCCAAACGCAATTCTTCATCAAGAATTCGATCGGCGGCTTGCAGCAAACGAACTCGTTCCTCGGTAACTTCTCCAATTATGCGAACTGCAAGACCGGGACCGGGAAATGGGTGACGCGATAGGATGTCGTCCGGGATTCCCAGTTCCCTGCCAATCAGTCGCACTTCGTCTTTGAAGAGTTCACGCAGCGGCTCGATCAAACGCAGACGCATCTTTTCCGGTAGACCGCCTACGTTGTGATGGCTCTTGATTACTGCTGATGGACCAAGCACCGATACTGATTCAATCACATCGGGATAGAGTGTTCCTTGAACGAGGTAAGCGACATCACCTAGCCGCTGTGCTTCTTGCTCGAAGACGTCGATGAAGAGCTTGCCAATCGTTTTCCGTTTCTGTTCCGGATCAATTATTCCCTTCAGAGCGCCCAGGAACAGATGGCCCGCTCGAACACCAAGGATGTTCAGGTCGGTTGCTTGTTTCAGGAGGGTTAGCGTTGATTCAAACTCTCCCTCTCGCAACAAACCGTTGTCGACAAAGATGCACGTCTGACGTTCCCCGACCGCACGCTGCACCAAAGCAGAAGCAACGGTGGAGTCCACTCCACCCGATAGGCCGGAAACGACCAAATCCCGGGGTCCGACTTCTTCGCGGATGCGAGTGACCTGTTCCTGGATGACTGCTTCGGGTGACCAATCGGCGTGACAATCACAGATCGCAAACAGAAAGTTTCGCAAGACTTGTGCGCCCATGGGAGTGTGAGCCACCTCCGGGTGAAACTGCACTCCAAAGATGCCGTTGCTCAAGTCTTCAAAGGCGTTCAGTGCGTCGTCAGTTACGGCGGTCACATGAAATCCTGAGGGCATAGCTGTCACATGATCCCCGTGACTCATCCATACATCCATCTCACTGGGCAAACCGCGAAAAAGGAGACTGTCTTCCGCAACCACCTTCAACCTTGCATAACCAAACTCTCGACTTGCTGAGGGCTTAACTTCCCCGCCCCGATCAAACGCCAACACCTGCAGGCCATAACAGATTCCCAGAATCGGACAATCAACTGCTTCACGCAGATTCTGTGGCGGTCGAGGCGCTCCCTCCTGGTAGACCGACGACGGGCTGCCTGACAAGATCACGCCCTTGGGACGACGCGCGGCTGTCTTCTCGATAGGAGTGCTATACGGCAGAATCTCGCAGTAAACCCCCGCTTCGCGAACCCGTCGTGCTATTAGTTGCGTATATTGAGATCCAAAGTCGAGGATGATGATAGTTTCGTGATGATTGTTCTCAGTCAAGAGGATAGCCTTTTACGGTGTTGGTGCGTCTAAGAGCAGATAGGAAGTGGTGGATTATACTTTTCGCATCTAATAACTCAAAACGTCATCGTTTTGAGATCTTAGCCTTCAGTGACCATTAACTTATATGCCCCAACGCGGCCTTCTTAGCTTAATCACAGTCTGTCTGCTCCTCCTTCTTGGCACCTACGCTCACGAAAAGAGCGTTGCAGTGCCCTCGCTGGGACAGGTTGCGCTCTCGCAGCCGTTGACCATTCGTTGGCGCTACGATTCCGAGTCCACCCTAAACCTCACTCCAGCTTTCGATAACGAGCGTATCTACTTGCCTCTATCGGGCGGAACGTTAGTGTCGTTGCGCGCAAAAGACGGGCAACTCAATTGGCGTTCAGAAATGGGAGGAGAACTTTCCGCATCGCCCGCCGCGGATGAGCGGGGAGTCTACATCGCTTCCGAAACGGCGGTTGATGCTGGAAAGTTGCAGGTCGGTGTGAGACACGCCACGGGAACACTGCGCGCCCTTGGTCGCGACGCGGGGGTGACTCAATGGATGCGTACTCTGGCAATGCCGCTTCACGGTAGCTTGACGGTCAGCGGTAATCGACTGATTGCTGTCGGCGCGGATGGCCGCATCTACGCCTTCGATAAGTCGACGGGCAAAATCCTTTGGTCGTGGCTTTACTTAGCCCCGTTCAACTCTCATCCGGTCACCGCCGACGGAAGTGTTTACGCAGGCAGCGAGGACGGGAATCTACTCGCCATCAACGAGACGACTGGCAAACTACTATGGAGTTACGGTACGAAGGGACCGGTGCGAGGCCCGGTTGCGACAGCGAATGGAGCGGTGTATTTCGGCTCGGGAGATGGTTACGTCTACGCGGTCACTGTTGGATCTGGAAGCTTGCTCTGGCGCAAGCGAACTGGCGCCGGGGTTGAGTCAGTCGCACTTGCCGAAAACATTCTGCTGGGAGCGTCGCTCGATAATTTTGTCTACGGCTTTTCGCTGAATGGCGGACGACTGTGGAAGAAACAATTGCAAGGACGAATTTCCGCGCAGCCATTAACCACAATCGATGGCGCGCTCTTCACACCGCTCTCCAGTCCTGCTGGAATCGTGCTGGGACTTCCTGACGGCAAACAAATCAACTCACTGCCCACGGGCGAAGAGATTGCAACCTCAGCAGCTCCGGTTGCAGTAGGTGATGCTGTGTTGATTACAACCGGTCACGGCCTGCTCGCCTTTGCACGACCAAAAGACGGCATTGCCAACGCGGGACACTAAGCACACGAGCAGTTGAAACTGATTGTGGGATTAGATTGAGTTAGGTCTGCTTGGCTTCCACAGGCGATTCGCTCACCTCGCCACGCTTCCGAAACGCACCAACCACGGGCGAAAGCAATCCCTGCAGTATGTACAGGATCACAATCGCCATCAGCACATAGCGCGAGTAAAGAAAGATCAGCATGCCTACTGCGAGTGCGAGGATTATCGTGCGCATGCTGCGACTTCGCGTTCCGATCGTTTTGAAACTGGAGAATCGCAGCGTGCTCACCATCAGGACGCTGAGGAATCCCATTAGCAGCATGAGAAACAGGGAGTAGAGCTGTGCCCGGTCAGGTCCATACTGGATGAGCGGAGCCGGTGTGAAGTGGATCAAGGCCGCGATCAGTCCGCCCGCGACTGGTATGGGTAGTCCCACAAAACTCTTCTTGTCGACCTTAATAGTTCCTTTCGCAAGAATGCGTGGGCGTGAGGCTTGCACATTGAAGCGCGCCAGGCGAAAAGCTCCGCAGAGCAGATACATGAATGACAGGAACCACGCCAACTGATGCAGATCGCTTCCCTCTTTCAAACTTGCACCGTATCCCCAGACATAAGCGAGCACGGCGGGAGCAAGACCGAAGGTAACCACGTCTGCTATGGAATCGAGCTGTACACCGATCTCTGTTGTGGTCCGCGTCATCCTTGCGATCCGACCATCGAGCATATCGAAGAGCACGGCCCAGCCAATGGCCTTCGCCGCATTGTCGAGATAGGAAGCAGCATGAACCAGGTCATGATCTGATCCTGTGCCGATGAATTGGAATCCGCGAACGGCGGCCATCACTGCGTAAAAACCCATCCCAATGTTCGCCGCCGTGAAGGCCGATGGAATCAGATAAAGACCCTTTCGCAATCCGCGTCGCTCAGGATTCTTTAGTGTCGACTCAAGCTGTGAGTAGGGTTCGCCTGTCATCGTACTCTCCCAATAACAGTGACTCCTCCGCGTACGCGCATTCCTTGCGTGACGAGGACCTCAACCCCGGCAGGTAACAACACGTCCGTGCGGGAGCTGAATTTGATGAGTCCGAATCGTTCGCCAAGCGATAGCCGGTCGCCCGCTTGCTTCCAACAGATGATCCGGCGCGCCAGAATGCCAGCTATCTGCTTACAGACGATCGTGATTTTGTCACCCTCGATCGTCAGAGCATTCTGCTCATTGACCAGACTTGCTTTTTCGTCAGTGGCCATGAGGAACTTTCCCTTTGTGTAAGAGACGTTCGTGATTCGTCCGGCTATGGGCGAACGATTTATGTGTACATCAAGTGGCGACAGGAAAATGCTGATCAGGGTGGATGACGTTTCGTTCGCGGGATCGAGGGTGCTGACTCTTGTTACCAATCCGTCCGCGGGTGAGACTACCGCATTGGAATCCTGCGGGGGCTCGCGTTTTGGATCGCGGAAGAAGTAGGCCATGAACAGTGCGACAAGGAGAAATATGAGAGCGATATACCAGTAGCCCAAAGCCAACAGGACAATCGCCACAATCGCAGGTGTCAGAATATAGGGCAGGCCTTCGCGCGCAATGCTCAATCTAAGACATTCCTTCGTTACATCCGTTGCTATGAAATCGATCGCTACAAAAAGAGGACGCGTACGCTGAGGTCCACGTCCCCAATGATCTTGAATTCGGGAGGAATTCCCTTCCCGAATAAATTAATGGCCCAGGGTTTGGTTCTTCTGGTATTGGGCCATCAATGAATACATTTGATCCTTCAAAGCCAGCTTCTTCTTTTTCAGAGTGATCTCTTCCAGTTGTTCTTCGTCACTAGGATATGCCAAAGCGGAAAGTTCGCTTAATCGTTCCTCGTAGCGGGTGTGTTCACGTGCCAGTTCACGGAACTCGGGGTCGCGATTCATCAACTCTTCTTTGAGAGTATCCGTCGTTGTAATGTCCATGCTAGTGGATGTCTCCTTTCAGGATGAAGAACAGGCAAGATTTGGGTGGAGGTGACCCTCCAGGAATGTTCAAGCACAAAAAAATGTTAGCCCAATTCGCAAAGCGAATCAAGCATGCCGCTTCAGTTGGGCAGTCATCGTGAGCGCGTCTTCGGGCGGCTCAGAATAGTAGTTTCTGCGGCGCCCGACGAGCACAAAGCCACATTTCTCATAAAGCGCTTGTGCGGAGGTGTTTCCGGCCCGGAGTTCAAGAAACGCGACTTTAGCATCCAGCTGCTTTGCGGCCTCCAGAATCTGGGTGAGCAAAGCAGCTCCAATCCCGCAGCGACGGTATTCGTTTCTAACTGCCACATTGTTGATGTGCAATTCACCCGCCGCCATTCGGGCGACTATGTAACCTGCAACCTGCCGTGTTCTTTCTGGCTCGATGGGACGAACAATCCGAGCGACGAGCATTAACGACCGATTGATTCCCTGCAGCTCCGAATAATAGGCAGCCCAGCCCCACCTACTCAGCGCCGACATCTCTTCGATTTCCACCACCTCGAGCAAATCGTGCTCGGTCATGTTGGCGATGGAAACCAATTCCGAAAGTTTCCCAGTTTGTCTTGCAATCATCTGCATTTCAATTCAGCATCAGATGGTCGGACATAGATGGCCGTCAGGGACTGAGGATCTCCTTTCGCGCCGTCTTGGAATTGCCGTAGAGCTAATGCCGCGACATTGGCGGCTGGATTCTGTGGCTCGGCTTTCAGATTCCAGATTGAGTTCCCGTGCGCCGCTACTTCTATTCCTTCCCCAAATTGAATTCCTCGCGCGGCTGCATTCTCGCTGATTAAACCCCGAAACAGTTGGGCCCCGGAACCGACCCACCTTAGATTAGCAATAGACGCGTACCGGTCCATTGCACGCTGCGGTAACAGGTGTGCCGCCTCATCAAGCTCCGACACAAGACCATCCGCTGAAACTGAAAGCATCTGTACAAAAAGCTCGCCGCGTCCCGCCGGCAACAGGGCGACTGTAGCTTTCGATTCCCCTCCCGCGTGTGCAAGCGCGTGTAGGGTCGGTACTCCAACACAGGGCTTATGCAACGTAGTAGCCAGGGATTTGATCGTGGCGATGCCGATCCTGAGTCCGGTAAAGCTTCCGGGTCCTGAAGCTGCTGCGAACAGATCAATATCCGCCAAAGCAACGCCGGCTAAGTCCAGGCATTTCTGCACGTCGATGAGCAGAGTATTAGAGTGCGAGATGTTTGGATCACCAGTGGTGAGAGCAAGTACTTTGTGATCCTGCATGATGCAGACACTGCCGCCACGTGCGGCGGTCTCGACACCCAGTATCAAGATTTGGTCTGATGCGCTCATCATTCACTAGCGGGCATTCAAATCTGCTCTAGTGGTGAATTTAATTGCTCCGATGAAAGTTGATTACTTCAACTGCTCGATCGAAAAACTGTCCAACCAGAGAGAGCCGAAGATCGGACAATTGCCACTTGGGCATTTATCACGAACTAAATTTACATCTACCGTGCGCGTGGCCGCCTCAGTGCGGAACTCGAAGCTAAACGTCTGCCAGTCATTAGAAGGCAAACGCAGCATAGGCGACTCTCCCAAACGCTTTTTCGCGCCGCTCGCATCGCTCACGGTTACCACAGGCAAGTCTCCGCCCACCAACTCTTCCGCTCGCGCAGCAAATTTAATGCGGTACCGTTGGCCAGGCTCGACGAGTAGGAACTGCGATACTAGAGGAACGTTAGGATCGCTATTGCCGGCAAACTGAACGAGCAGACTAGCCTTGCCTTCGTGCGCGTTCTTTCCAGCTAACGCCAGTTTAGCTTCCTGCAAGCCCGTCGAGAAACGCCAGCCAAATGCGGCCGAGTCGAAACCTCCCGCAGCTTCAAAACCTCCATCGTAAAATGCAGTCACATCTGAGCCGCTGCCTGCCTTCTCAACTCCTTTCCAAACTTCGTAGGCTTCGCGAAACGCGTTTGTAGTAATGAACACTTCCATCAACTCAAGACGCGCCGGCCCCGACACATTACCGGCGGCACGATACTGTTCAATAGCTTCCTTTGCCTTTCCCTGTTTCGCGAGGAATTGTGCAAAAGCGAGTCGCATATGGCTGTTGCTGATGCCGGCCCATTGTTCGGTAACTTGCAGGTTTGATTTAGAGATCCCCCATGCCAGATCAATCAAGCTCGGCACAAGTTCCGCTCTACTGCTCGCGGCAAGTCGCAAGTCGGAAAACGCCTCATTGTAACGTCCCACTCGCAACAAGAAGTTGCCTCGTTGCCAACTCGGGTGTGCATAGAACGGAGCCAGTCGTACCGACTGATCAAAAGCCGCGAGCGCGCCCGGTTTGCCTATCTCATCGCGCAGCAGGGCTAACTCCAACCAGAGATAGTCGTCACGCGGTCTTAAACTGACCGCCAACTGGAGTTCCTGCTCCGCTTCTGGAAACTGTTCCTGTTGGTAGAGGATGCTGGCCCGAATGCGATGAAGTTGGGGATCGAGTGGCGCGACTCCTACAGCTTTGTCAGCAGCCGGCAAGTTTTCAGTGAGCGCTGCGTAGTTGCCGAGCAAACGGGCATATCCGATTCGCCCGGCGCTCGAGATACCAAAACAGCACGCAAGGATGCCTGCGAGCGACACCACGAGCTGTAATGCAAATTGCGAGCGTGATCGGGATCTCATTTCCTTCACGAGACGATTCAATCCCCAAAAGAAAAACGTGCCTTTCTTTTATGAAAGGCACGTTCTCAAAGTGCAAGTCCTCTGCAGCCGTTTAACCACCGCCTTGAGTCGACGGGGCCGACGGGCTGGGGTTTGTTTGGATTGTGTTGTCATCGCCTGAGGCGATTGCAATCGCAGCAGCGATTCCACCGCCCGCCACTACAGCAATCAAGACTATCGTGCCCGTACTGAGGCCGCCGCCCGTTGCCGCTGCCGTAGTGGCTACCGGACCCGGACCCGCACCCGCTCCAGCCGCTGCTGCGGAGCCCTGATTGACAACCGCCTTGCCGCCGATGAAGCAGACATCAATGACGCCGCCCTTGGACTTCTTGGTGGTACCTTGCGAAACCTGGTCGCCGGTCTCAATCTCCGCATCTGCATTACGTTTCGATCTGGCAACGGCGCAACCAGAAATCAGGAATATTTTCGCTTTGCCGTTCTCGTCATAGTCGAGTCTGATTTTTGTGTTGGGGGCCAGATCAACAATCGTATCGCCGATATTGATGGTAGCCGATTGATCGGCGAGCGTCTCAATGATCGCCCCGGTAACAATCGAAGCGCCGGTGGTGGCGCTGTTGCCATTAACCAGAACAGGAACGTTTCCCCTAGTAGTAAGCCTCGCAATAAACTGTTGCGGGGCCGGCAGCGGATTGCCTGGCACGGGCAACGCCCAACCCATCTGGACATATACCTGGGCAAGGGCAAATACGAGAAACAGTGCTAATGCCTTAAGGCCTCGACGCTGTTTTAATGTCATCTGATTTTCCTCTTTGAGATGATTAAATTAGTCTTGTTTGTGAAGAGAACCTGTTTCAGTGCTGCGCAGTCTACTTTGCTTCCCGGTGCAGGTCAATGCTCTTTTATGGAAGAACACGTCGGCCTACTATTTGAGAAACTTCTTAGCAAACTCATCTGCCAGCCGCGGGTCCAGCCTCTTCAATATGTTGTACTCGTCAGCCGCCCCCTTACGATCCTTAAGCACTACGTACGTTACCGCAAGATTAAAGTGTGCCTCGGCATAATTAGGCTTCAGCCGGACGGCACTCTTGAACGAGGACGCTGCTTCCGTATAGCGCTTCATACGCAGGTACACAGTTCCGAGGTTATTGAATGTGTCAGGGCTGTCCGGCTTTAGTGAGGCAGCTTTTAGGTAGGCCTCAATCGCCCTGTCGAGTTGCTCTGCTTTATACAACGCGGTTCCGAGAGTGTTGTAAGCCTCTGCGTAATCACTCTTCAGATTCACCGCCTGCGTCAACGCTGTCACCGCATCCTGATACTGTGCGAGACCGTAGTACGCGGTGCCAAGATTGTAATAGGCCTCGGGAAAATCTGGTTTGCTCTCCACTGCCTTTTTGAGAATCTCAACGCCCTGTTGGTACTGACCGATCTTGTTGTAGAGCGAGCCGAGATTGTTGAGTGCTTTCGCATAGTCAGGCTTTAGTCGCAGCGCTTCCTTGTACTCGGGAATCGCTTTGAGAAAGAAGTCATTTGTTTGCGACCGCTCGCTGGCTTCGCCGAGCTTGACGTATGCATAGCCAAGGTTGTTATGAGACACCGGATTGTCAGGCTTCAGCCGATTAGCTTCTATCAATTCGGTGATCGCCTCGCGAAATTGGCCCAGAGTGATTAGCAGGCTACCAAGGTTGGTGCGAGCTTCAGCATAGTCAGGCCGAAGTTTCGTCGCGGTTCTATAAGCACTCACTGCCTCGGGATATTTTCCGATCATGTAGTAAGCGTTGCCCAGGTTGTAATGTGCATCCGCGTAATCCGGCCGCGCTTTGGTCGCCCTCAGGAAACTATCCAGAGCCTCTTGGTACTTCTCGGTGATGTAGTAGACCGCACCGAGATTATTGAGCGCTTCAGAATCACCAGGGTTTAATCGAACCGCATTCTTGAACGACTCGATTGCCTCCGGATATCTTCCGGCTTTGTAGAAACTTGCTCCCAGGTTGTTGTGGGCGACTGCATCGTCAGGTTTCAGGCGCACAGCATTCTGAAGCGCTGCGATTGCCTGCGGAAGTTTTGAAAGCTTGTCGTAGGAAAAGCCAAGACTGCTATAGGCCGCGGCGTTGTCAGGTTGCAACCGCACGGTCTGTTCGTAGGCCTGTGCCGCCTCCTGATATCGACCCAGACTCAGGTAGGTGTCGCCGAGAGCGTTTTGTGCTTCTGCCCAATCAGGTTTGAGACGGACAGCTTGTTTGAAGCCGTCCAGCGCGCCCTCGTAGTTATCCACCGCGCTGTAAGCAATTCCCAGATTGAAATAAGCGTCAGGATCATTTGGTTTCAGCGCCAGGGCTTTCTTGAAAGCCTCTGCAGCTTCGTTGTTCTTGCCGCTGCTGAAGTACGCCGCTCCGAGGTTGTTGTAGATGAACGGATCTTTCGGCGTGTACTTCAGCGCATTCTGATAAGCCTCGATAGCTTCAGCAAACTTTCCTAGATCGTAATAGGTGTTGCCCTGGTTCTTGAATGCCTCGCCCTTGTCGGCATCGGAGACTTTCGCTGTCTCGGTTTCGGTTGGACGCGGCCTTTCACCTGGACGCGGTGGTTTGCGACGTTCTGCAGGGAAGCGGCGTTCGGGCGGGTTGTTTCTGGCGATCTCTACAGGTTTCCTGGCTGGCCGTTTAACCACTAGCATCGCGCCCTCGGCAACAACATCCCGCAGTCGTTGTGGGCGTTTGAATACGATCGCAGCGCCACCCATGATGTCCTGCCCGCGAAACGCACTCGCCGACGCGATGTCCTGGGGCATCAGAACGACGGCTAGACTTAAGACGAGGTACTCAGACGAAAGCGCCAGCGCCAGGACGAGACTCAACGCTCGATTGAACAACGACCTTTCAGGCATTCATTCTCACGTGTTTACTTTCGCTGTGTACCTTTCTCGTTGCTATCACGACGAGCGCGGCGCACACCAAAGCATTGACCATCATGTGCAGACCGAAATCAAAGAGACTATGAACGGCGACTCCGACCAACCCGAGGACAGCCCCGTAACGCACTGCTCTGCGGAAGTGATTTGCGGACCTCATACTCTTCTGGATCCGTCGGGTCACAACATACAAGAACCAAAGTCCAATCGCGGCGCCGATGATCCCTCCACTTGAGAGCAACTCCAGATACTCGTTATGCGCCTCCTGAGGCGTCAGAGCGCCGGAGGCGTCGTGATACGCGGGAATCGCAATCCAGTACCCGCCGAGTCCTACCCCGGCAATGGGATGCGCCTTGAACATCTGCCAGGTGGCCCGCCAGATCTCGTTGCGGTTTCCGCCCGTGCGATCCTGGCTTGCAGCGACATCTCCACTGATCTGCCCGAGCCTGCCCGCGAGCCGATCGCCGCCGACCCAGAGTGTTCCAAAGATCACTGCCACACAGAGAACGCTCAGAAGCGCAATTCTTACCGGCAAAGATCTCAAACCCCGAAACATTCTATAACGAGCACCGTCTTTTAATGACGCGGGAACAACCACAGTGAACAACAATCCGGCCGCGAATATCTGCGCCAGCATTGCCAGAAGACCCCCGCGCGAATTCGCCAGCACAAGGGCCGGCCAGATGATCAGGACCGACGCCAAATACACGATGTTCCATTCACGCTTTGCCCCGCCGCCCAGGACCATTCCCACAGTTAACCCGAAAGCCATCTCCATCAACAAAGCGAAGTGGTGGGGATTGATGAATTGACCGTAGCCTTGCGCTGGCTGCAGCAGTGGTAAACCGAAACCCAGGCCGTGCTGATTCGTCTGACGGACTACTCCGAAGATCGCGCTGGCCACAGCCACACCGATGATTACGTTCACGAGGATGCCCACACGTCGATCGCTGGATGCATAACGATAGAAGAGCGCACCGGCAAGCGTGACCGCAAGAAGTTGCAGCACGAAAAACTGAGTCTGATACGGATCTGCACTGATCGCGTTCCAGGGACGGTAGCGAAGCACTGCGTTAGACTCACTGCTGAGGGCGAAACTCTGCAGCAAAGCGAAGCCGGCAAGGATTAACAGAGGTGTCAGGATAACGCGGTCCGGCAGCTTTCCGCTGGGGACGAGGAGGTATTCAATAATGGCAAAGATACAAAGAACAAAGACGAAGCAAACGAAGACGGCCTTCCACCAGGGCTCAACCGTGCCATAGGGAACAGCTGTCAACGCGATTAAGAAGAGCAACGAAGTGAAGATTGCCGCATTTAGAATTCCCGCTAAGCGAAGCGCGGCCGTTCCGGTGCCCGCATGAATATCCGCGCCAGTCCGTCGCTCGACTGCCGACGCGTTGCTCTCGTCACGGCGACGACCAATTCGCTCATCGTGAACGCGCTCAATTTGCCTGACTCTCTCCATGCAAGTTCAAACACCACTCGGGCTTAAGTAAGACTTGGGAGCAAACTGCGGGTGCCACCCCAAAGGAAGTGTCGCAGATATTGATTTGGATGAAGATCGCCAAAGGTATGAGAGAGACTTCAACGAAGATAGTGATTCAGCGATCGCGATGTTGTCAGGCGTATTCCGCCGTCCTCTTCGCATCACTGCCCATGGTTCGGGACACCGCCTCAAGATCAGATTGCACCATCTCCCTGATGAGCTCTTCGAAGGTGTACTGGGGTGTCCACCCGAGGGTCGTACGCGCCTTTGTCGCATCTCCGATTAGTTGATCGACTTCTGCGGGTCGGCGGAATCGCTCGTCAGTGACAATGTATTTACGGTAGTCGAGACCCACTTCAGCAAATGCTCTCTCGCAGAACTCTCCAACACTGTGCGCCTCTCCAGTCGCCACTACGTAGTCGTCCGGTTCGGGCTGTTGCAGCATCAGGTACATAGCGTGCACATAGTCCTTCGCATGTCCCCAATCGCGCTGTGCCTCCAGATTGCCCAGGCGCAACTCGGTGGCCAGTCCAAGCTTGATGCGCGCGACGGTGTTACTGATTTTGCGCGTGACGAATTCAAAACCACGGCGAGGCCCTTCGTGGTTAAAGAGTATTCCGTTCACACAGAACATGTCATAGGCCTCACGATAGTTTCGTGTGAGGTCGAAGCCCGCGACTTTGCTGATCCCGTACGGGCTGCGTGGATGAAACGGAGTTGACTCACGCTGTGGGACCTCGCGCACTTTGCCGAACATCTCGCTTGAGCCGGCGAAATAAAAGCGACACTGCGGCCGCAACTCGCGCAGTGCTGCCAGCATGTAATGAGTGCCGTTGATATTCGTATTCATCGTCGAAAAGCCATCTGCGAAGCTTTCGGCTACGAAGCTTTGAGCTGCGAGGTGATAGCACTCATCGAAGTCGTAACGGCTGATGATGTGAAAGATGCTTGGGTAACTCTCCAGGCTGGCGGGATGTAAAGTTATTTTGTCCAGGAGATGAGAGATCCGCTCGGTACGGCGCTCGGGCACTTCCAAAGCAACACGACGGACGATGCCGTGGACTTCATAACCGAGCGAGAGCAGTTCCTCAGTTAGATAGCTCCCGTCCTGACCTGTGATGCCGGTAATTAATGCTTTCTTCTTAGCCATCTGCGTCCTTGCTTGCGGGCAGCACTACTCGCAACTACCCAGGTTTTGAAAACGAAATACTAACAGAGATTGGCGTCGACTAGTTCACACCAGAGATGTCCGATTGTGATGTGCGCCTCTTGAATGCGCGCGGTACGCGGTGAACGGACCACTACCGCCAGATCGCAAAGCGAAGCGAGCGGTTCCCCGTTGCCACCCGTCAAGCCGAGCGTCTTGCAGCCAAGTTCCCTTGCCACCTGAACCGCCCTGATCACATTCGGAGAGGCGCCGCTCGTGCTCAGCGCCAGGAGCAAATCGCCTTCAACTGCGTGCGCTCTCACTTGTCGCGCGAAAACTTCATCGTAGCCGTAATCGTTGCTCAGGGCCGTGAGCGCTGATGTGTCTGTGGTGAGTGAAATTGCCGGCCACGCACGCCTTTCCGATTCGTATCTGCCGACAAGTTCAGCAGCTATGTGCTGGGCGTCGGCAGCGCTACCGCCGTTGCCACAAATCAGAATCTTGTGTCCCTGACTCAAGGTCTTGCAGATCAAATCGCCGGCACGTTCAATCTCGGAGACTTGCGACTTTAACAAGTCCTGGATTGCTTGCAGATGCTCTTCGAGTGAGCGTTGCAGGAGGTTCGTAGCGGTCAAGGTCTCTGTTCTCACGGTTGTTGAGGTGATTCGAAAAGTTCGGCTGGAAATTACCATAGATTCTCGTATGAGCGCGAACGTAGGCTTCGCATTGGGTCGTTTGAAAATTTCCCAGTGATTACTGCAACCCGTTTACTTGAGGCGTTTGTCTCGCCCGCCTCTCAAGCTGCAAGTTGACAAAAGGTTGAGTTGCCCGAACTGACAAAATGGCATTCAACCATGCGGGCGAGACGCCCGCGGCCCCGGTGAGAGAGATGCTCATCACATCAACTGATCCTCGACCTTCTATTGGGAAGTGGCTGTTTCTGCAAAGCGCTATCAATTCTGCACTTGTCCCGTTGCTTGTGTTCAGTCTGCAACTCACTGTGTTGAACTTCCATCGCTGATTGACGATTTTCAGTTCCCGGTTTACGGTTCACTGTCTCAATTACGTGTCCCATATGACTGCCGCCAATCAAACGCCAATGCTGCGTCAGTACCAGGAACTGAAGCAGAAACATCCCGGGACTCTGCTCTTTTTCCGGCTGGGCGACTTCTATGAATTGTTCTTTGACGACGCTGTGATCGGCTCGCGCGAACTTCAGATAACTCTGACTGCGCGGAACAAGGAACATGGCGAGCCCATTCCGATGTGCGGCGTTCCTCATCACGCGGCTGCAAATTACATCGCGCGCCTCGTGCGCCGCGGCTTCCGCGTCGCCATTTGCGAACAAACTGAAGCAGCTTCTAAGACCAAAAAACTGGTGCGCCGGGAAGTGGTTCGCATCGTAACTCCCGGCACACCCATCGATCCGCAGTTGCTCGAAGCGCGCGAGTCTATATTCCTCGCTGCGGTCTGTAGCTCGGGAGAAACGATCGGCGCCGCGTTTTTGGATATCTCGACCGGAGAGTTTCGCGCAACACAGGAGAGTGGAAACGATGCGTGGGAAAGAATCCGCGCAGACCTTGAATCATATGCGCCGCGTGAACTGCTCTTCCCTACCTCGCTGGCTCCTCTCATAAACAGCGGTTTCACGGGAAAAGTTCAAACAGCGCGACTGCCACTGGCATTGACACCGAATGGGCGCGCAGCGGAAACAGGTCCCTCAGCAACTGATCGATCGGATGCGCCTTCTGCAAACTGTCAGCAGCTCGACGCTACATTGACGCCGCTCGACGATTGGCTCTGGCAGAAGGACGAATGCGAGGCCCTGTTGCGGACGCAATTCGGTGTTCGCTCTCTGGAAGGCTACGGAATTGACCGACGCCCCGAAGCAATACGGGCAGCCGGCGCCTGTCTGCGTTACGCGCAGGAAACACAACGTGCCGCTGCCGCTCACGTTACCGATCTCATCTACTTCGAACCGCAGGACCACCTGATTCTGGATCTCGTTACGGTGCGCAACCTTGAACTGGTTGAATCTCTCGCGAGGACGAGCGGGCGATCACTGCTCGACGTAATTGACGAAACGATAACTGGCATGGGCGGCAGACTGCTGCGCTCATGGCTGCTGCGCCCCTCAGTGAAGCAGGGCGAAGTCGAGGCGCGTCTGAATGCGGTTGCAGATCTGCGCACTTCTCAGATCAAGCGGGACAGACTGCGAACGCTGCTTAAGGATGTGTCGGATCTCGAACGACTGACAGGGCGAATCAATCTCAGTTCGGTGAACCCGCGCGATCTGAACGCCATCCTCCGTTCGCTGAACCAGGTGCCGCACGTCCGCGAGATCCTTGCGGACAGCCAATCATCTTTGCTGCAAGTCTTGCGCGAGACAACTGATGAGCTGCCGGACATTCGCTCGCTGATTGGCCGAGCAATTAATGATGAGCCACCTGTAAAACTGAGTGACGGCGATGCGATCCGTGAAGGCCATTCAGCCGAACTCGATGACATGCGTTCGATCAGTCGCAACGCCAAGCAGACAATCGCCACGTTGGAAGCGACCGAACGTTCCCGCAGCGGCATCGGAAACCTGCGGATCAGATATAACGGTGTGTTCGGCTACTACATTGAAGTGTCGAAAGCCAATGCTGCGCGCGTGCCGGATAACTACGAGCGACGTCAGACTCTTGCGAACGCTGAACGGTATACAACTCCCGAGCTAAGAGACTGGGAGAAGAAAGTTCTCGGCGCGGACGAACGAATCATTCAGTTAGAGACTGAACTCTTCAATGACGTCTGTCGTCAGGTTGCGGTTGAGACCCGCCGCATTCAGGCGAACGCTCGCGCGTTAGCAGCGCTTGACGTGCTCGGTGCGTTGGCAGAGACAGCGGTTCGACGAAGATTTGTTCGTCCCGTAATGCATGATGGCGATGAGATTGAAATCGTTCAGGGCCGACATCCTGTGATTGAAATCTTCAACGATGAGCCCTTCGTTCCGAATAATGTCTATCTAAACAACTCGACAGATCGCCTCCTGATCATCACCGGCCCGAACATGGGCGGCAAGAGCACGATACTCCGGCAGACCGCGATCATTTGCCTGCTGGCCCAGATGGGCAGCTTCGTTCCCGCCGAGAAAGCTCGTTTGCCGTTGCTCGATCGCGTCTGGACGCGCGTTGGCGCCTCAGACGATCTGACGCGTGGTCGCTCCACTTTCATGGTCGAGATGACTGAGACAGCGGCGATTCTGCACAGCGCCACGCCGCGGTCTCTAGTCCTCTTGGATGAGATCGGACGCGGTACGGCAACGTTCGACGGACTGTCCATTGCCTGGGCGGTTGCGGAGTACTTGCACGATTCTCCTGCTCACGCGGCCAAGACCTTATTTGCGACGCATTACCACGAACTCACCGAACTCGCGGAGCGGTTATCAGGTGCGCAGAACTATCAAATCACTGCGACTGAGCGCGAGGGTGAGGTGGTCTTCCTGCACCGGCTCGAACGCGGCCGTGCTTCGAAGTCATATGGGATTGAAGTTGCGCGCCTGGCGGGACTCCCTCAGGGTGTGGTGGCAAATGCGCGTGAGGTGCTGGCGCGACTCGAGCGTTATGAGTTGGACGTGTTTGCGGAAGAGGATCAAGTGACGGAACAGCGGCTGCGGCTCACAGCAGAGGATGCGCTGGCCGCTTCCGCGTCAGTGACAGGTGGAGCAAGTTCCTCATCAGCACGTAAAGGCTTTTCAGGAAACGCAGGTGGACCATCGCAGGATACGAGTACCGACGCTTTAGCAAGCGCGGCCGCGCGTGCAGGCCGAAGGAAACTTGTAGCCCAGACATCGCTGTTCGATCTCGCCAATCAGAAGGTTGTTGATGAATTGCGCGGCTCGGATCCGGAAAGGCTTTCTTCTGACGAGGCGAAGGAGCTGTTGCTTGAATTACGTAAGAAACTGTTGTGAAGGGATGCGGGGTAACTACTCGGCCCGAGCAACGCCTCACGATAAGAGCAGCCGCCTAACGTCGAATTGAATCCGACCGGCGAGAGCTGTCCGGTCGAATGGTTGGTTAGCCGAGCTTGGTAAGAGTTTCAATCCAGAAACGATAATTTTTTGGCACGTCCAGCGCTTTCAGTTTCTTCCACGCACTTATCGCTTCCGCTCGAGTGGCGCCTTTTTCATTGCTTAGAAACTCACTGACGAAATTGATGTATCTACCGTGGGGTATTTTAGCGAAAGCCCCTTCTGTTTGATTCAACTCCACGTACCGTCGCACCAGATCGGCATACGTAATCCCAATCCCTCTTGTTAGTTGGTCTTCGCGCCAACGGTTCAATCGATACCAGACGCCGGACCTGGCCTTAAGATTAGGCGCAAGTTTCCTGGCTTCTTTGATAATGAAATTCTTGGTTTCCTTGTTGCTGGTGTAGTTGCTGATGCTCAGCTTCAAGCTTAGGCCTTTCTCATAATCTCTGACACCAGACCTTGATAAGTTTCTCTTCGTGGATTTTTGTATTTTTCCGAACTTAAGAAACGTCACGATCGCCTTTTCAAGCTCATCCTTCCGCAATTTCCTGGCAGATGGGATGCAAATGGCTTCGGCAAATGCCTTGAGCTCGAGCTGATACCAATAGCCGTTCTCAAATTGAGTCAGCGTCATTGATTTCGAAAGTTTTCCTTTTGCTGCCAAGCCGCTTCTTCCTCCCAAAGAGTCAACTACGAGAGCCAGCCGGGCAGCGAGGCCGCCTGCTTCACCCAAGTTGTTATCTGCGCCTCGTCGAGATCGTCTTCGTGGATGTCGATCCAGCGCGCGTCCTTGCCTGTGCCTCCTGAGGGAACGGGTCGCAGTGACGTGCCGCGGAAAAAGGTCACCTTCACGTAGCGCGTGAAGACGTGGAACGACACAAACCAGCCCTCGCCCTCGATGCCGTAAAATGGCGAGTTCCACTTCACGGCCTTGCGCACGTTGGTAACGTTGCGCGCGATCAGGGCGTCGAGCCGGCGTCCGACTTCATTTTTCCATCCTGGAATCGCAGCGATGTACACCTGCACTGGCGCGTCGCCGTCGGCCTTTGCGATTTGCGGATTGCCGCCTGAAAGGAGTTTCACCGGATTGGCCTTCGCGGCTGCCTTCGCCGGGGACTTGGAGTTCGTGCTCGGCTTGCGCGGCTTGCTTGAGGTGGACGCGCCCCTGGTCTTCGGCTTCTCTTTGCTCATAGGTCTACCGCTTCTTCGCTGATGCGCCGTTATGGGCCACTGCGGCCTTGACGAGAGTCTTGAACGCGCGCGGGTCGACCTTCTCCCCTTCGCGAATGTCGATCGCCCTTCTCGTGTTCCCTTCCAGGCTGGAATTGAAGAGCCGCGATGGGTCTGGGATGCTGGCCCCCTGAGCGAACGTGAGCTTTACGACCTTGTTGTACGTCTCTCCCGTGCAGACGATCCCGTTGTGCGACCAGACCGGGACCCCTGTCATCGCATTGGACGGCTTCCGCCATTTCCGCTCCTCGATCATCTCGGGCTCGGCTTCCAGAATCAGTGCCCGCATGTGGACCAGAGTCTCCTCGCGCCAATCTACCAGGTCGCGGTTTCGCTGGTCGGTGAGCCGGGAAGCGCCTTCCCCGATCGCTCCTGACTTCGAAGCGGACTTGGCAGTAGGGGCCGACTTGCCTGGCTTACTTTTGCGCGCCGTGCTCTTGCCCTTCGCCTTCGAGGCTATTTGTTTCTCAACTGCATGTGGTTTTGGAGATTTCATTTCTTTCTCATTCTCGAAATAAGTCGTCGAACGACGTGGCCTTTCCACATACAGAATCCCGGAAGGACGATTACCGGAACGGAGCCAAACCGAATGACGGGGGAGTAGTTGGGCAGTTCTGCAAATGGACTATTAACTTAACCGATTATCGGGATGGCAAAGACGATATGAATCCAGCGAAGAATCGGCCCATTGGAAACGCGACCGTAGTCCAATCTTTTGTCGCGGCAGCTTGGCTACCGCGAGGTGCTGAAACAGTACAACGCTCCGCGCGTCCGCACGTATACCCGCCCCTCGCTAAGGGCGGGAGTTGCATTGATCTCGTCGCCGATTTCATTGACGGCGAGCACCTCCCACTGTGCACCAGCTTTCAGAACGGTGATCTTGCCGTCAGTATTAGCCAGGTAGACCTTACCGTCCGCGGCAACGGGTGAGGCATAGTACTCTCCCAGGGCCCCGGGGCTCCGGCCCTCCTTCAGGATGCGGCCGGTCGCGGGATCAAGCGAGGTAATGATGCCGCCTGTTTTCACCATGTAGTACACCCCCTGATAAAGGAGCGGCGCCGGAATGTACGGGATGTTCTTCTGAAGGCGCCAGCGAATCGCGCCGGGCTCGAGCTGGCCCCGCGCGTTGCCTGGGCGAACGGCGATCGCCCCCCACTCTCCCACGCCCAAGTCACGAGCCTTGTTCCATTCCTCAGTGACGATGAACCTGTCGTCGTTTTCATCGATCCAGCCGAAGTGCTCCCCAATGTCCGGGGCACCGCGAAACTCCGACAATGACAGGCGTCCGTCCTTGTCTTTGTCGTATTGCGACACCACCGAAGCGAAGGTCGGCATCCACGGCTCATTGCTGCCGAGCGTAGAGATCATCAGAGTGTCACCTTGAGCCAACGGCGTGCCGAGTGCGCCACCGGATGCCACCGGCAGCCACCAGCGCGGCGCTCCGGACTTGAGATCGTAGGCGTCGAGACGCGTCGAGCCAAGCACGATCAGGTCCGCGCGCGTCGCGTCCGATCGAAACACCATGGGTGTGGACCACCCAATCGTCATGCCTGGGCGGTCGGTCTTCCATCGCAGACGCCCGGTCGAGCGGTCGAGCGCAATGACAAAGGACCCCGCCTGCTGGTCGCAGACGAGCACGACCGTCCCCGCTTCGATGATTGGCGAACCTGCCATTCCGTAGAAGTTCTTGAAGGGGCCAAGGCGGAAGGTCCAACGCTCTTGACCGTCGTTGTTGTAAGACACCAATCCAAATTGAGGGAAGAACGCAACGACCCCCGTTTCGTCCGCCGCTGGGGTTGGCGACGCCGGATCGTTGGCTTTGTATGCGGCCTGCACGCGTTCACGCCGGACTTCCCGGCGCCATAATTCCCGGCCGGTCCGCGCTTCGAGGCAGAACGTGATCAAGCGATCGCCTTCGCTGGCGGTGCCGTAGAGACGGGTGCCCACCACCACCGGTGATGACTGCCCGTATGACACCGACGCCTTCCACGCCAAGTTCTTGGTGGGCGAAAACTCGACGGGATACCCCGCAGACAAATCGACACCAGACCCGTTGGGCCCGCGAAACCGCGCCCACTGTGCGTCGGCGCGCTCAATGGTGACGATCAACAGCAGACAGGTCATTGCGAAAACGAATGAGCGGTTCATAGTAGGGCCTCCTAATGGGTAAAGCTGGTTGCTGGCTTCTTCGAAATCCGCCTAAAGCGACGCGTCAGTGCGTTAAGCGACATCTCGAGACGTAAATCGACTGCTCCTATCTTTTCTACAGACTGTTTTCTCTCCTTCACTCATGCATCCAAAGAAAACGAAACACATACAGGCCGCGATTACGCCACCATATTATTCTTTCATTTTCAATGTTCCTACCAATTGAATGAGTTGTTAGGCTGCGGCGGCGAAAGCAAATAAGTAATCTTGTGTTTTATGGCTGGGGCAACCAGCGGTGCCCAGCCCAGCCAATTCCCTCTTCTTTCCTAGGCACGGTTCCATAAGTTTATCTCTTGTGCTCCTATTGTACCTCCCTCGGTTTGGGGTAGTCCGGTGCGCTCACAAATGTCGTCTGGCCGATTTTTTCTTAGCCTCAAGGTCGATGAAGTTAACCTCAGTTGTTACGTGACCCAAGCGATGTGACACGACCGTCACGAATGGCGCCGTCGAAGTCTGGACATTTGACCTGCTGTTGTGTTTAATTAGAGTAATTCTAAATGAGTAATACGTTGCATAAAGGAAAAGGTGCTGAAAGCTTAGGATTAACGAAACAGCGTCGAGCCGTTCTTCAAGCGGTCCGCGAAGCGGATAAGCACTTGACTGCAAGTGAGGTCTTCGATGCCGCGCGCCGGCTTCTGCCGGGCATTTCGT
>JBDTYQ010000023.1:0-44692 GCA_040005515.1 bacterium | reverse complement strand
CCGCACGTGTAATTCAATTTGCGCTGAAGCTGCAGTTCTAGCTTCTTCGCCAAACAGGAGCGGCGAGGCGTCGGGATGACGCTTCGCTGTTTCCTTTTGTGCCCGAGAGTGGACTAGTCAACTCCGACACTGATATCGAAGTCTTGTTGGATCGAACTAAGATCGAGGATAAGCATGATGGGAAACACTCTGGTTCGCGCGTGTGGCTGGTTTCTCTTTCCGACGCTACTCGGCCTTGCCGTGCTGACGCCTTGCCTGGTCGATACATCCACCCCTGCCACTGATAAACTCACGACCGAAGAAGTGGTCGCGAAACATTTGGATTCGATCGGCACCGCCAAGGCGCGCGCCTCGGTTAGGACGTACGTCATCGCCGGAAATTCTTTGGTTATCTTCCGCACTCCGCCACCGGGACAGGCTAGCGGCCGAGCCGTGTTGGCTTCCGAGGGCTTGAAGAGCCTAATCGGAATGAGCTTTCCGAGTCCCGTTTATCCACTCGAGCAGTTGGGATTTAATGGAAAACGTTTCATAGCAGCCTACACGACGGCGGGCGTCCGCTCCTCATTGGGTAGCTTCCTGATGACTCACGATCAGATCTTCAAGCAAGGCTTAATGGGTGGAACGCTGTCGACGGCATGGCCGCTGCTGGATTTAACTGTTCGGAATCCCAGACTTGAATATGCCGGCCTTAAGAAAGTGGACGGTAGAACGCTGCACGCACTCAGGTACGTCGCGCGCGGGGGTTCTGATCTGAAAATCGTCCTCTTCTTTGGGGAGACAACCTTCCGACACCTGCGGACAGAGTATGAGCGCGTGATTGCAGCGTCTATCGGAACCCGCTCCTCTATAGACGCGAAGGAAAGAGAAACGCGCTATAAGATGGTAGAACAGTTTTCCGACTTCAAAAATGAAGGCGGACTAAACCTGCCTCACACTTATAAGATCGAGTTGATGGTTGACGCGCCAGGCGGAACGTTCCTTGCCAACTGGGAAATAAACTTAACTCAGTTTACCTTCAATGAACCCATCGATCCCAATTCATTCAATATAGCCGCGAGTTGAGAATGTGACTGACTGCTGGATTTTGTATAAATAGCGGGTTAGTTGTAGATCAGGACGCTGGCGCGTTTATGTTTGAACTCTTCAAGTTGTACATCCCACGAGCGCGCGATATCAGCCGCCGTATCTCCCCGCTTCAAACGTTGCAGCGTGTCGGCATTGACTAATAAACGTGCGTAGTCATCCACCTTCCATTGAGAGGGATACAGCTTGCGCAGGGCGGCCGCGATCTCCAGGCCGTTGAAGACGGGGCGAAACCGATCGCGGTCAGTGATGATGACGTTCACGCCGTTACACAATTCATCTTTAAATACCGAACCGTTGGGGGTGAACTGCAAAGGAACAAAGCGGACGCCCGGAATTTTTCGCCCGTTCAAATTAGCTGACAACTCCTGACCGTTAATCCACGGTGCGCCGACGACTTCAAACGGCGTGTCAGTCCCCCGCCCCACGGATACATTTGTTGTTTCCAACAACCCGATGCCCGGATAGAGCGTCGCCTCTGTCAGGCTGCGCATGTTGGGTGAAGGATTAATCCAAGTGAGATTTGTCGCATCAAACCACAATGAGCGCTTCCAGCCTTCCATCCTGATCACGCGTACGTCGCAACCAAGTTTCAACTGCTGATTGAAGAACTGTGCTAACTCGCCGACCGTCATCCCGTGTCGCACGGGAATCGGATGATAGGCGGTGAACGACGGCTTATCGGCATCGCCAACCGGACCTTCGACATCAAGACCGTTGATTGGATTTGGTCGATCAAGAACAAACACCGGCACATTTGCTTTCGCGGCTTCTTCCATCACGTAGCCGAGTGTTGAGATGTAAGTGTAGAAGCGCGAACCAATGTCCTGGATATCGAAAACAACTGCATCGAGGTTTTTCAATTGGCCCGCCGTCGGTCTTCGCGACTCGCCATAGAGCGAGTAGATCGGCAAACCTGTCTGCTCGTCCTTCGAGTCTGAGACCTTCTCATCAGCCTGTCCGCGAATTCCGTGTTCGGGAGAGAACAACGCGACGAGATGAACATCCGGAGCCTTGCTGAGCACATCGATCGTTTGCTTCCCTTCTCGATTCCGTCCCGTGTGGTTGGTCACGAGCCCGAGCTTCATCCCGGCAAGTTGTTTGAAATTGTCCCGCTCAAGGACATCGATTCCGGTAAGCACTGTCGTGGCCATGTCGCCATTGGTTGCAGAATGGTCGACGTTTTCAAGACTCGACGCGGTAAACCGTGCCAGGTCTCGAACCAGTTCGGTGTAGTAGTTAGACTCCGTCATCCTTGCGAGGCCAACGACTGCCAGATCGGTGACTGCGCTAGCGGCAATCGTAGCTACGCGGCCGCGAAGCGACCCCACGTCGCCTTTGCCGTTGGGATGCACGCGGTTACTCAGGAAGATCACGAACATTTTCGTCGCCGGATCAATCCATAAAGAAGTGCCCGTGAATCCGGTGTGACCAAATGAGCCGAGGGGAAAAGCGTCGCCACGATTGCTCGAGAAACTCGTGTTGATGTCCCAGCCAAGTCCACGGGTCCAACCTGCTTCGGACACTAGTCGCGGTCGCAGCATCGTCTCTACAGTGGTTGGCGCAAGAATACGGGCGCGCCCGTAACTCCCGCCGTTCAGAATCATCTGGCAGTAGATGGCAAGATCGTCGGCGGTGGAAAAGAGTCCGGCATGTCCGGCAACTCCGTCCATGCGATACGAAGTAGGATCGTGAACCTCGCCGCGTAACCACTTATCTGCTTCCACTCCAGCGTTCGTCGCTGTATCGCCGAGGTAGCTCATCTGGCCGCGGCGCTTCTCAGTAGGCGCAATACGCGTTCGCAACTTTGCAGAAGGACGAAAACCAGTTTCGTGCATACCGAGTGGAACGAAGATGTTCCTCGCTGCAAAGAGGTCGAGTGGCATTCCGCTCACACGATGCACAACTTCTCCGAGGGCAATGTAGCCGATGTCGCTGTAGACAAAACGAGAGCCTGGCGGACTACGGATCGGTTCCTTTTCGAGACGTCTTATTGCTTCGTCATAACCGGTCCAGCGTTCCTTCAGATCAAAGTCCGGAGCATAGCCGGAGCGATGCGTGAGCAGCGTCTCAATGGTAATGCGATCCCTTCCCTCGCCTTTGATCTCCGGAATGAATCGGGAGAGCGGATCACTTAAACGAATCTCCCCGCGCTCTACGAGAATCATGATACTCGTGGCAGTGGCGACGACTTTGGTCAGACTTGCCAGGTCGAAGATCGTGTCCGGGGTCATCGCTTCCCGAGTTGGTTCAAGCGCACGAGCACCGTAAGCCTTACGCCAAACGACGCGACCCTTTCGCGCAACCAGGACGACTGCTCCAGGCAGCTCATGCTTGCGAATGGACTCCGCAATGATCCCGTCCATTAGGGCCAGGTGCTGACCCGACAGCGAAACTGTATTTGGTTTTGCGCGCGGAAGTCCGCTAGCGAGCGTCTGAGTAGTAAGGGAGAGAAGGAGGGCGAGCGCAAGCAGCAAGGAGTAGCGTCGAGAAAAGATCATTCCTGTGTTCCTTACTTCTGCAACTGAATCCCAGTGCCGCGCGGATACAAACCCGGCAAGGTGATCGGCAATTTGCCCGTGACATTAATCTCGCCAAGAATCGCGCGAGCCGACGCTTGCTGCAATGCCGGCATATCTCCGTAAGCGACAAGGTATGTGCTTAAGCGCGGGAAGTTTTGCAGGAGATAAGGATTGCCAAAGCTGATTCCGATGACCGGGACTTTACCGCCGAGGATTGAGTTCAATGCCTTCACGCCAGGCTCGGGCAGTCCGATGCTGTTCAGTTGTCCGGTGCGTACCCGTCCATAGAGTGAAGCGATAACCAGATCCGCGCCCTTTGCTCGTTCGAGCGCTTTACGGACTTCAGCTTCGGAGGATCGCTCGTCGAGGACCATCGTTTCAACCTTTCGACCGGAGCGCGCCATCGAGCCAACGAAAGGCGACGTTTGAGTTTCACCATTAATAATCGCGAGGTTGAAGATACGCGCGTCTGCTCGCAGGTTCTTCAACGGGATCAGCTTCGCATCATTGCGAACAAGCGTAACCGCGTGCTCGGCAATCTCGTTCGCGAGTTGCAGAGCCTCAGGTCGAGAAACGAGCACATCGACGTCGTCGATCGACGTGATCCGTTCCTTGACCAGTCCGAGATCATATTTCGCGGCGAGAATCTTACGAGCAGATTCCTCGATTCGTTTCTCAGTTACTTTGCCTGAATGAACTGCGGCGACAAGACCCCGAATGACAGCGTCCGTGTCCGCAGGTTTTAGCAACAAATCCGCTCCCGCCAGAAGCGCATGAACGCCGGCATCTTCCTGTGTGAAATAGACTGTTAAGCCGCTCATGCTCAGTGCATCAGTTACGACAAGGCCCTGGAACTTCAAATCGTTGCGGAGGATTCCTACAATCTGCGGAGACATCGATGCCGGCGTGCTTGTTCCCTCCGCAATGATTTCACCGGCTTCGGTCGTATCCAGCGGGCCGATGCGGACGTCCTTCGGCAAAGGGCTGACGGAAGTTGAATCAAGCTTCGGCAGCGCGATGTGCGCGACCATTACCGACCCGACTCCTGCATCGATCGCCGCGCGAAACGGGATTAGCTCAGTGCCGTTGAGATCTGCAAGCGAGAAGTTCAGGACCGGCAGACCGCGATGGGAATCGGTGGCAGTGTTGCCGTGACCGGGAAAATGCTTCGCGGTGGCAATCACGCCGGCACCTTGTGCTCCCTTTGTGAACGCCGCGCCAAATTGTCCTACCGCGGTCGGATCTTCGCCAAAGGAGCGCACGTTGATGACAGGGTTTGCCGCGTTGTTGTTCACATCAACCACGGGCGCTAATATCTGTTGAATGCCGAGCGCCCGCGCTTCACGACCGGTAATCTCACCCATGCGTCTCGCGTACTCAGGGTTTCCGGTAGCACCAACAGCCATCACCCAGCCGAAGTCAGTAGTGTCGAACAAGCGCATGCCCGCGCCGCGTTCCAGATCAGCCGAGACGAGCAGCGGCAGCCGTGCATATTGCTGCATGCGATTGATCAAGATGACGGATTCATAAACCGGACTGCCGAACAAAATGATGCCGCCGACATGATTGCCTTCTATCTGTCGCCGCAATTCCTTGAAAGCCTCACTCTCTCGATTAAGGAAGCCAGCGTTGATACCAACAGAGATCAGTTGACCGATCTTCTCTGCCAGCGACATCCGGCGCAGTTCTTTATCGGCCCATTTGAGCGCGTCCCTGGAAGGTTGGACTGAATACGGCTTAACTCGCTGTGAAGGATCAACCGCGGCGGCGCTGGAGTTCGAAGCCGAAGGCCCATTGACTGCTCTTCCTATGACCGGCACGAGCGTCAAGGCCACGAGCACAACAGAACAAGTCGCAAAATTTATGATGCGGTGACGGATCATTTTAAGTTTCAACTCCCCCGTAACCTTAGTCCGCTTCTCCAGGCGCCAGTTGATTTCGCCGGCTTTCTGGCGCCGGAGCAAAGGCGAGACTCGCGAGCCAGGCGACCACGAAGGTAATCAGGCTGCCAAGCAGGACGTACCACGTCCACGCGATCCGGGTTGCGAGGAAGATGTAGAGCATGATCCCCATGCTCACGATCATACCGATCAACGCAGGCGGCTGACTTACGCGCTTAAGAAAAGTGCCAACAAGAAAGACGCCCAGCACGGGCCCGTTGATCAGCGAAGCGATCGAGAGAGCCAGATCCAACGCCGAACGGTTCCTGTGTCGCAGAACAAGCGCCACCCCTATCTGCACTACGCCCCATAAAAGCGTCAACAGGTGTGACACCTTGAGGTAGTGCTTGTCCTCCATACGCGGGCGGAGTGGCTTGTAAAGATCGTTTACAGCCGTAGCCGCGATTGAGTTAAGAGATGAAGACATCGCTGCCGCAAAAATTGCCGCCACTACAAGTCCTGAAAGGCCAGTCGGTAAGTGTCTCGTTATGAAATCAGGGAAAACGCGATCGCCGCCTGTGAACGGAAAGGCAGTGCTCGCTGCTGCGGCGTAGCCGGGATCGGTGTAGGGATGGTAGAACGCGAACAGTAGTACTCCGATAAATAGGAAACCGATGAACTGTCCCAGCACGATCGCTCCGCTGACCAGCAAGGCTGCTGATGCACGCTTCGGGCGATCGGTGCAGAGATATCTCTGCACTAGATATTGATCCGTTCCATGCGTGCTCATCGTGAGGAAGCAACCACCAATCAGACCGGCCCAGAACGTAAACGTTTTCGTCAGGCTAAAAGAAAAGTCGAAAACCTGGAATTTGTTGTGTTGGGCGGCAGTGGCAATCGCTGCGCTTAGTCCGCCATCAATGGAGGTCGTGAGAATCACGGCCGCGGCAATAGCACCGACGATGTAAATGCCCAGCTGCACCACCTCTACCCAGATCACCGCTTCCATTCCTCCGAAGTAAGTGAAAACGATCATCGCGACGCCAATGAGAACAACGGACGCTACGATGATCACGTCCGCATTCGCTGCCGGTTGGAACGACGTGTAGACAGCAGCGAGCACGATCGCGGTAAGCAACAGCCTGATGCCATCGGCGATGTTTCGCATCACCACGAAAAGCGAAGCCGCGAGCACCTTGATCTTGCCGCCGAAGCGTCGATCAAGGAGCTGGTAAACCGTCATCAACTCACCGCGAAAATATGATGGGATGAAAAGGATCGCGATGACGATGCGGCCCAACAAATAGCCGAAGACGAGTTGGAGAAACTGGAAATTACCTCCGCGGGCGAAGGCGATGCCGGGCACTGATACGAACGTGATAGTCGATGTCTCGGTGGCGACGATGGAAGCCGCGACTGCCCACCACGGCACAGTGCGATCGCCGAGGAAATAATCGCTGGTGGTCTCCTGCTTTCGGGCGAACCACGTCCCGAACAACACGATGCCGATCAGGTATCCGAAGATAATTGCGAGGTCGAGAGCTTTCATCGGTTAGATGTGTCTAGTGCCTCTGCGCCAGTTTGTCGATCGCTGATTGCACGACTCCGTTCGCTGCGGCAAGCGACGCTTTTGCGGTTGCCAGATCGGATCCGGTCTTGATCATGATCAATGCGAGGCCGGTGTCTCCGCCCGCCTGATCCAGGGCGGCCTCTGCTGAGAGCCCGTCCAGACCTGTCTCCGCCGTGAGTATTCGTACTGCGCGCGCCCGTAGCTTGGAGTTGCGCGCTCGCAGGTTCGACATCCGGTTACCGGAAACGTAACCCAGCTTGACGAGTGCAGCAGTTGAAATCATGTTGAGCACCATCTTCTGTGCAGTGCCGGCCTTAAGACGCGTCGAGCCAGTGACCACCTCTGGTCCAACGACGGGAACAATACTCAATTCAGCAGCGGTCGTAAGGGGGGACCCAGGCACGCTCGTGATCGCCACTGTGAAAGCCCCCAGTGAGCGCGCGTGAGACACAGCACCCACAGTGTAAGGCGTTCGGCCCGAAGCAGCGATTCCCACGAGCACATCCCTCGACGTAAAACCACGCGCTTCGAGATCAGCCCGACCCGCCTCTGCGTCGTCTTCTGATGCTTCGACCGCACGATAGCATGCTTCATACCCCCCAGCGATAATTCCCTGCACGAGATCCGGTGAGACACCAAACGTTGGCGGGCACTCGGAAGCGTCCAGCACTCCTAATCTTCCGGAGGTACCCGTGCCCAGATAAAACAGCCGCCCTGCGTTGTTAAGCCGATGGACGATCTGTTCGACCGCAGCAGCAATCTCCGGGAGCACTGCCGCGATAGCGCGCGCGACAAGCGCGTCTTCCTCGTTCATTAGTCGGACGATTTCGAAAGGGGTAAGTGAACTTAGATTTTGACTGCGGAGATTGTCCTGTTCGGTGATCGGGAGCGGTTCGGAGGTATCAGACTTCATTTGACGAGTTCAATGGACCTGAGTGGTATGAGGTCAGTACCACCACGCTGTAGCGGGTGGGTCGATGCGTCGACATTCAACCATCTGAAGGTAAGGCTGCATTGTAGTCGATTCGCGCAAGACCTGAAGGCCCTTTTTCCGGCCCACCCGCTATCGCGTGGTGGTACTGACCTCAAGTCACTGCGATGAGAGAACTGAACGCCGCATATGCTAAACCGCAAGGGCCACATGACGCGAACGCTCGCGCGCCATCCGCGCTGCCGCCACAGCAGGGGAAGCTACTGGCGATGCCAGGTAGGCCGCCGGTGCAATCTCCTTAAGCTGCTCGCGCATCGGTCCGAGGATCAACTCGCCGGCCGCATTGAAAACGCCGCCGACATACCCCACCTGGAAGCGCTCAGACTCCAGCTTCAAGTTTCTGCTGACTGCCCTGACCATCAAAGACAGTTCGCTCGCAGCCTCAGTCATAAGCCCGCGGGCAACAGTATCTTTCGCTTTTGCAGCTTCGATCACTTGCTTGCCGAATCCCGCCAGCCGTTCATTAGTAATTGTCGGAGCATAAATCGCTGTGGAAAGATCGTCGGGCGTACCAACGTGAAAATAGCCACATGCGGCAGCCGTCAGTGAAGTCTTTTGCCCTCGTCCATCCAAAGCGTGCGCAATCGCGCGCAACGCACGGCGAGCGATCCAGGAACCGCCACCTTCGTCCCCGGCAATTGGCCCCCAGCCTCCGGCCCATGCTTGCTTACCGCGAGCATTAACTCCGCAACAGACCGATCCGGTTCCGGCAATTACAACGATGCCCGGACCGCCTTCAGTTACGCCGTAAAGCGCGATGTCGGCATCGCCTACAATCTCAATGTCTGAAACTCCGATGGTGTTTAGCGCATCGCGCATACGCGCGCGCAGTTCGAGGCGGCGCGCGCCTGCCAGTCCGACCTGCGCGGCAATGATGTCGTCACGCCGCACATGTCCAGACATGCACGCCTTATCGACTGCTTCGCGAATAGCAGCAGCGGCGTTGGCAATGCCTGTGCGGAGGGGGTTTGAAGGACCGGCAATTCCGCGGCCGAGCACCTGATCGTTCGAATCGAGGATCACGGCCTCAGTCTTTGTGCCGCCGCCATCAACACCGAGCACAGCGAGCCTGCCGCGTGCAGGTCGGGAGGTTGCGAGGTCGCCGGATCTTCGTTCGGTGGTAACCATAAGTGTAGGACAGACAACTTGGTCGGCCCTCACCGTCGGCCTGAGCGCGGGGAGAGCACCTGGGACAACGTTCTTGATTATTTTAGGTAGTGCCGACTTATAATGGAAACTAAAAGATTTTATTATTACGATAACCCCGCCTGATAGAGGTGCATTCCGGGAAAGGACAGGAGAATTAGATGGAGATCAGACAACTCAGAGCTTTTGTAGCAATCGCCGAATCCGGAACTTTCACTGCCGGAGCCGCGCGTGTTCACGTAACGCAGGCGGCCGTCAGTATGCAGATCCGGCAGCTTGAGAAAGACCTGGGCGCCCGATTGTTTGTGCGGGCTCCCCGGCGCGTGATCTTAACCGAGGCCGGAGAGCATTTACTGCAACGGGCGCGTCACATCCTTCGCGAACACGATGCGGCCCACGAGGAGATCGCGGAACTCGCCGGAGCTGAGCGTGGCCGGTTACGGATCGGGAGTGCTTCCGCAATGGTGACTACAGATCCATTGCCGCGGATCTTGAGAGTGCTACGAAAGCAACATCCCCGCGCAGAGGTGAGCGTCACATCGGGAACTAGTGAAGCTCTCGTGCAACAGATTCTTGGGGGCGAGTTAGACCTCGCGTTTGTATCGCTGCCAGTCGAAGCACGCAGTATTCAAACAGAACGTCTCAATGAAGATCAGCTCGTTGCAATCGCATCGCCGCGTCACCGCCTCGCAAAGCAACGCACAGTCAGCGCCTACACTCTTGCCGGAGAGAAACTGATTCTTGGGGAACGCGGGGGCAATACGCGTCGTCTGATCGATCAGTTTTTTGCGCAAGCGGGGGTTTCATTGACTGTTGCTATGGAGCTCAGCCGCCAGGCAGCAATTCGCAGAATGGTAGAAGAGGATATGGGCGTCGGGATTGTGCCTTTGCAATCAGTGGAGGAGGAAGTTGCGAAAGGTCGCCTCGTCAGATGGTGGATCGAAGGCGCGCAGATCAATTGGCAACTCGGGATGGCTCGCCTCAGCGGCGGTTACGAGTCGCCCATCATGCAGACCTTTATGAGTCTGGCGCGGAATCACTTCGAAAACGTCACTGGGGAAAAGAGCTCGAAGAAAACAAAAACGAAGCCGGTGAAGAAAGGTCAGAAACGGAAGTAAGAAGACAGCTCGTGACCAGGCTTGTTTACAAAACCATTCGGTTAGCAGTCAACTACCAAGGGTCGCGGCTGGGGGTTCTTGAGCGCCCTGGTGCTCAGAGCCCGCCGTTCGATCTTCTCAATTAATGCTCTGCTTCCTCACTTCGCGAAAAGCTCCCGTCACCGGTGCGAACCATCTCACCCTCGACTCTGATTTAGCCCTTCAATCAACCGCTCAACATCGCCCTCATCGTTAAAGAAATCGGTGGCAACGCGTATTCCCAGTGGCTTCGAGGTAACGATGACGCCTTGCTCAGCAAGCTGAGCAGTAATTCTTCCGGGATCATCTACAGCAACAATCGTCTCCGCTGAACGAAACCTTTCTTCGCGCAGCGGCGATAGAATCTTGTAGCCCGCATCGGATAGTCGCTCAGTCAGGTGACGATTGAGAAAAAGCGCCCGCGCTTCGATCTCCTTGATCCCAATTGCTGTCATCAGGTCAACCGATGCACCGAGCGCGAACATGCCGGCGAAGTGCGGACAGCCGAGTTCAACACGCGCCGCCGCATCCCTACGCAAATGAATTTCAGAATTGCGCATGCCGTAGGGATCTGCCACGCTCAACCAACCAATCGCTCTCGGTTTCGATCGCTCCTGCAACTCGCGGCTGATGTAAACAAAGCCTGATCCATAACCCGAAAGCATCCACTTGTGTCCGGTGGCGCACAACGCATCAATGCCCATCCGCTTCACATCAATCTCGAATACTCCGGCGGATTGGCTGGCATTCACTACCAAAGTGTGGCCATTGTTGTTCCGACCCAGCTCTTCCAGATCGATCCGGAATCCATTCGAAAACTGAACGTGACTAAGCGAGATGAGACGAGTCTTGTCGGTCATCGCTTCGCGAATGTCGTTCAGATCAACCTCGCCTGCGCGACTGTTGACGGTCCGAACTGGCATGCCGCGATGTATCCAGGGAATGGTAGAAACGGGAAATTCAAGATCGCACGAGATCACTTCTCCGCTGCCCTCGAGGGCATCGACGATCGCATTCATCCCGGAAGAAGTGTTCGTGGTCAGACCGATCTCCTGTGGTTCGGCGTTGATGAAGCGCGCAATTTTGCGTCTGACATCCTCACGTTTCGCCAGCCACTCGTCCCAGTGAGTGTCGGCATCGTTCATCATTTGCTGGTAGTACTCAGTCGCCGCGCTCATCGTCGCGCGTGCCAACGGTCCTGCAGCCGCGGCATTCAGATACGCGCTCCGTTCGGTGACGGGAAACTGTTTTCGGATGTCAGCCCAGTTGATCATCTGAGATGAAGATACATGATGAGGAAACTTGTAGGGCTGGGACTCTTTGCCCACCCCGATGAGCGTGGCCAGAACTTGGCGGACACGGAGTTCGGCCCTACAAATCTTTGGACAAGTTTGGGACCTCGAGCCACAACGTTGTCAACGGTGGCAGATTCAAAGTTGCTGAGTATTGCTGATCATGAAGCGGAGTTTCTTCTGCCGTGATAGACGACGGCAGATCCTCGCCGCTGCCGCCGTAGTTTTCTGAATCTGTGTTCAAGCTGATCGTGTACTCTCCAGCGCGGGGCAATCCGAGGCGATGCATCTCGCGAGGGACTGGTGAGAAATTGCAAACGCAAACCATTTCTCTGCCCGTCGTCGGCGCGCGCCGGATGAACGACACGACATTCTCACCAGCGTTATTCGCGTCGATCCATTGGAAGCCCGCGGAGTCGTTGTCAGCCTCCCACAACGAATTGTTCTTAGCATAGTTCTGGTTAAGATCGCGGATCAGAGTCTGCACACCGTTATGCTGCGGGTCTTCCAACAAGTGCCAGTCGAGACTTTCTGTCTCGTTCCACTCGCGCCACTGGCCAAACTCGCCACCCATGAAGAGCAACTTCTTTCCCGGATGCGCCCACATGTAGGCGTAGAGCGCACGAAGTGTGGCGAACTTCTGCGGCTCATCACCGGGCATCTTGTTAAGCAGCGCGCCCTTCATGTGCACAACTTCGTCGTGCGAAAACGGGAGGATGAAATTTTCGCTCCAAGCGTAGATCAAACCGAACGTCAGCGCGTTGTGATTGCCGGCACGAAACAATGGGTCAGTCTGAAAGTATTTTAAAGTGTCGTGCATCCAGCCCATGTTCCACTTGAAATCGAAACCCAGGCCGCCCGCGTAAACTGGATGACTGACAAGCGGCCACGCCGTGGACTCTTCGGCGATCATCATTATACCTGGCGCCGCACGATGAGTTACTTCGTTCAGGTCCTTCAACAATGAGATCGCGTCCAGGTTTTCCCGTCCGCCGAACTCGTTCGGGGACCACTGGCCTTCGTCGCGGCTGTAATCCAGGTAGAGCATCGATGCCACAGCATCAACGCGCAAACCATCGATATGAAATTCCTTGAGCCAGTAGAGCGCGTTCGCAACTAAGAAGTTGCGCACCTCATTGCGGCCGTAGTTGAAAATGTAGGTTCCCCAATCGGGATGCTCGCCTTTTCGCGGATCGAGATGTTCGTAGAGCGCCGAGCCATCGAATCGTCCGAGCGCAAATGCGTCTTTCGGAAAATGCGCAGGCACCCAGTCCATGATCACGCCTATCCCGCGCTGGTGCAGATAGTCGATCAGGTAACGCAGGTCGTCGGGTGTGCCGTAACGGGCTGATGCCGCATAGTAATTTCCTACCTGATAACCCCAGGAGGGACCGTAGGGATACTCTTTGAGTGGCAAAAACTCAATATGCGTAAAGCCAAGATGGGTAACGTAGTCGGCCAGAATCGGTGCAAGTTCGCGATACTGAAATGGGCGGTTCTCTTCTTCCAGCACGCGCCGCCACGAGCCGATGTGCACTTCATAGATTGAAAGTGGCCGCCGGAAGTGTTGTTGCTTCGTTCGCTGCTTAAGCCATTTTTGATCGCGAAACTTGTATCTGGATTCGTAAATCACCGAAGAAGTGTTCGGAGGGATCTCCTGCCAGAAGGCGTAAGGATCTGCTTTCAAGAACGAAGGCCAACCGCGAGCGCGAATCTCATACTTATAGAGTGTGCCCGGCTGGAGATCTGGAATGAACAACTCCCAAACGCCAGAACCTCCCAACATCCGCATCTGATGCGCAGCTCCCTTCCAACCGTTGAAATCTCCGACGACGCTGACGCCTTCTGCCTGCGGCGCCCAGACTGCGAACGACACTCCCTTTACCTTTCCGATCTTACGCGCGTGCGACCCGAGCTTGTCATAGATCGCTTCATGACGCCCTTCCGCAAAGAGATGCAGGTCGAGGTCGCCAAGAGTCGGCAAAAATGAGTACGGATCACCGATCGTGCCTACCTCGCCTTTCGCGTGAAGGCTCAGGCGGTAAGTAGGAATCTTAGTTAATCCCGGGAGAAGAAGTTCAAAGAGCCCGGCTTCGTGGGTCTTCACCATTTGCTGCGGCGGTTTCCTGCCAACCACGCATTCGATCTGTTCGGCTTCGGGATGGAAAGTACGGATGACGACCTCTGAGTTGGATTGATGTGCGCCCAGAATGCGGTGCGGGTCCGGATGTCGAAGACCAAAGAGCAGGCTGAGTTCTGTGGGCGCGATCGATTGCGACTCAATCGCAATCGCATCGGTCGTCGCTGACTTTCTCGGTTTTGCAGTTGGTTTCTTAGAACTGACCGCGCGTGATTTTGAGGAATAAGTCTTACGCTTAGCGCGGTCCGGCTCATCCGACACGGAGTTTCCCGTCTTCGGAGTTTCCGCGGCGGGCCCGCGCGCTTCAGGTTTGTTCGCCTTCGGGCTCATTTCTTCTCGAAAGTAACTGAAGCATCATCCATGTGCTGGCTCGCAATCGCAGCCGGCTCCGCAAAACGCAGGTAGATATCCGCGCCCGTTCCCATCTCTACACGATTGCTCTTCGCTTCCGCGAGCACTCCAAGAAATTCCCTGCGAAGCGACGGCAGTCCCAGCATATCTGAGAGCTCGAGCACACGGGCCGCGTACTTCATCACCTGGATCGTTTCAATTCCCGAAATTTCCGAGAAGAACCAGCCACAACTGGTAAACATTAAGAGTGAGTTGCGCTGCATTTCCAGAAGCATGAGTGCACGCATCTGGTCGGTCTTCGACAGACTAATGTGGGCGTGTTGGTCGAGAAACTCTTCGCGCGAACGCTGCTGGTCCAGGATCAGGGAAATGGAATCATTGCGAGCACGCCAGGGATCTTTCAGGAGATCCCCTCCGACGGACTCGAACTGTCGCGCCGCCTCGTCGCGAAGAAAGTTCAGAGCCTCACGAAGCGGCCGACGCCACGCCTGGTTCCAACCATCCGCGCCACCAGTGTGACAACCACAGTCGTCTTCCCAGCGAGCAACGCCGTGAGCACAACTCCAGGAGGTTCCTTTCGCTTCCCGACCTGGCGCGGGCCGCACTTCAGCCTCCGCCGGGTTCTCATCAAGAAACTCTCCGTAGTTTGTGACTCTAAATCCTGCCGCCGGCGCTTCTAGTTCGAGCGCGTGCGCCAGACAGAGATCGCCAAACTTGAAATGATGACCGTAGGTTTCTCCGTCTGTAGCCACGTCGAACATAGATTGGCCCACGGATGACTGCTGGAATAGGTTGACGAGGCTTTCGCTCGAAGCTAAAGCCTTTTCAAAAGCGATCGCCCGAGCGGCAGGGCCGTTATAGAAAAAGAGAGCGATTGAACGACCCGATCCGTCTCGATGCAGGTAACGGTAAGCTCGCCCCGTGTCGATGCGATCATTCGCAGGCTGCCAATCGCCGCCCGGCTCGCGAAAGCTTCCGGCCTGATTTGGAGCGAGAATTACGAAGCGCAGGCCATGAGCAATTAGGACCTCGAGCGTCTTGTCGTCGCACGCTGTCTCCGGTAACCAGAGCGACTCCGGCTCACGCCGAAAACGATAACGAAAATCAGCGAGACCCCAGTGCACCTGGGTTTCCCGGTCGCGGTCATTAGCTAAAGGAAGAATTGCGTGACCATAAGCCTGGGCAATTGCATTTCCGTGTCCGCTACGTTTGATTGCACTCTGCCGGTCGGCAGCAAGGATGCTTTGGTAAGTGTCCCGGTGCTTTCGTTCGAGCCAGGAGAGCAGAGTTGGACCAAAGTTGAAGCTGATGTTTTCGTAGTTGTTGACTGTCTGTTCCGAGGTTGGCGTGACGACTTTCGCGCGGGTGTTGGGTTCGTAGCACTCCGCGTAAATGCGTTCGTTCCAATCGTGATAGGGCTCAGCGCCTGGCTCTGGCGCGACTTCACCGGTCCAGGGATCCTCACGCGGTGGTTGATAGAAATGTCCGTGGATAATTAGAGCGGTCATTGCGCCGGCGAATCCGATCTCAGATTAGCAGTCATGCGATTAGTATAGATCGGAGATCAACCGCGCTTGCGTCCCGCCATGTCGAGCCCGACTGCAGCGACGAGAATCGCACCCTTGATTATCATTTGCGAGTAAGGCTGCACTCTCATCAGCGACATGCCGTTGTCGAGACTAGCCATGATTACTGCACCGAGAATCGCGCCGAATACGGTCCCTCGTCCGCCCATCAGGCTGGTGCCCCCAATAACACACGCAGCAATTGCGTCCAGCTCCAGCAATTGTCCCGCGTCGGGTGACGCACTTCCAACGCGAGCGGTATAAATTATCGACGCCACGCCTGCGAGTCCACCCATGATGCAGAACACCGCGAGGATGTGCTTCCGGATATTGATTCCGGATAAGCGCGCCGCATCAGGGTTGCCCCCAATGGCGTAAAGATAACGACCGAAGGTTGTGTTCTGAGTCAGGAATGCTCCCGCAAGCGCGATCGCGATCAGAATGATCACCGGGATGGGAACACCTTCATAGGTGTTCATGGTGTAGATGAACCAGAGTATCACTGCGGATGGAAGCAATATGCGCAGAGCGGTCAACCCCATGCCCGGCACTTCCAGATGATGGCGGCGTCTCGCGCGATTGCGAGCAATCGTCATCCAGACAACGGCGGCAATGCTCAGTGCAGCGAGGATCCATCCGGCACGCGGGTCAACGTAATTTTGTCCAATCGCTTTGAAACTCTGCAGCCGGAGCGGGATTGTTTCTCCGCGGCTCAATCCGAGAATGACACCTCGCCAGGCAAGCAAACCGCCAAGGGTGACAATAAAGGCGGGGATGTTCAGGTACGCCGTCAGTGAGCCTTGCACGGCGCCGATGGCAATAGCGACAGCGATGCCTGCAGCTAATGAAGGAACTAAGCCATAACCCCACCATCCCTGGGCAATCGCAGCAATCCCTCCAGCCAAACCGACCACCGAGCCAACGGACAGATCAATTTGCGCCGTGATGATCACCATCAGCATTCCGACCGCGAGTACGCCGGTCACAGAAGTCTGGCGCATCAGGTTGGAGAAGTTTCTCGGCTCCAGGAAGATGTGACCTGTAGAGAAGTGGAAATAGATCCAGATAGCAATCAGCGCAAACACCATTGTGTAAGCACGGAGCACATCGGTGGGAATCTTGAACTTACCGATCCTCGTTACCGGCGTGATCGCATCCATTTCCGGAACGGGAGCGAGATCAGACGTCGCCGGAGGACGTTCGACTATTCCATCGTTTGGTTTGTTCATCGCAGTTTGATCAGACGCTTACGGCTCTGGCGCGTTCCGAGGCGATTCTAAGCTGCGCGTTGAGTTTGACCTGTGGCACAGGCCATAACCTTTTCAGGAGTGGCGGCGGCCCGAGTGAACTCACCGGTTAAGCGTCCTTCATGCAAGACGAGAATTCGGTCCGACATTCCCAGCACCTCCGGTAGTTCGGAGGAGACCAGCACAATCGCCAGTCCGCTTTTTGCGAGCTCATTGATCTGCGCGTAAATCTCCTGCTTAGCGCCCACATCAATGCCGCGCGTTGGCTCGTCGAGAAATAACACGCGTGGATTCGTCAGCAACCATTTCGCCAGCACGACTTTTTGTTGGTTTCCACCCGACAACGTGCCGGCGATCGTAAACACCGAGTTGGCTTTGACGCGCAGATCCTTCATTGCCCGTTCGCCGGCTGCTGACTCCGCATCGATGCTCGTAACAAAGCGGCCGGAAATTCTTTGCAAGCCGGCGAGTGTCATGTTCTTGAGGATAGTTTGATCCAGAACCAGACCAAAACGCTTCCGATCCTCTGTAACAAAACCGATACCGTGCTTGATCGCTTCGGCGGGATTGCTGATGTGAATACGCCTGCCTTCGAGCTTGATCTCTCCCGATACGCGGCCGGCGTGAGCGCCAAATATCGCCATCAGCAAGTCGCTCCGGCCGGCGCCCATCAATCCGGCAATGCCAAGCACCTCTCCCCGACTTACTGAAAAGCTGACGTTATCTACGAGCTTCTTGCCCGCTACCACCGGATCCTCTACTGAAACATTTTGGACTGCAAATAAAACATCACCCCTAACGTGGTCCATCACTGGGAAGATGTCGCCGACTTCACGTCCTACCATCCGGGCAATGATCTGCGGTTCCGTCCACTCCACAGTCGCATTAGTGCCGACCGTTTTCCCGTCCCGCAAGACCGTGATCCGATCGCTGATCCGCATCACCTCGTTCAGCTTATGCGAGATGTAGATCATGCCGACACCTCGAGCACGGAGTTTGTTAAGGATGCCGAACAGCGTTTGGACCTCACCGTCAGTGAGGGCAGCAGTCGGTTCATCAAGCACAAGGATCTCGGCGTTGTGAGACAGCGCCTTAGCTATCTCAACTAGCTGTTGTTGGCCGATCCCGAGGCTTCGAATAGGAGTGTGAACGTCGATCGGCAAGCGCAAGTCGCTCAGTAACTCGCGCGCCCGGCGATAAAGTTCTTCCCAGCGAATCACGCCGAAGCGGCGCGGCTCACGCCCGAGAAAGATATTCTCGCCGACCGTCATCTCCCGTACGAGGGACAGTTCCTGAAAAATAACTGCGATGCCCGCCTTCTCGGCATCGCGCACACCCGCGAACCGTTGCTCCTGTCCCGCCAGAAGAATCTCGCCACCGTACTGCCCGTGCGAGTACACGCCGCCAAGGATTTTCATCAACGTAGACTTGCCGGCGCCATTCTCACCGACGAGCGCATGAATCTCGCCTTGCTGAAGATCGAAGCTAACGCCATCAAGCGCACGAACGCCGGGAAACGCCTTCGTAATATTTCGCATCTCCAAGAATGAAATCATCTTTTGTCCAAAGTCCAACGTCCAATGCCCAACGTTCGGGTTTTCACTTAAAACGACTTCCTCGAAGGGCCGACTCTCGTAGATACTTCATGAAGCCGGCAAGAAGTTGACTGACTTCTGTAGCTCTTTGAGAAAGGGCGTCGAAGTCTTCGGCAGTGAAGTAGCGTTGATCCAGCGCCACGTACAACTGGGCTCTCAACTCTCCACAAGATCCTTTCGCCACTGATAGGAATTGGACAAACTCTCGATCTCCGCTGCGTTCGAAGCCCTCGGCAATGTTAGACAGAATAGAAACTGCTGCTCGCCTGATTTGATCTTTGAGCTCGAAGTCGCGGGCAAAAGCGCCTACTGAAGTCACCCTATAGATTTCCCTTGTCAGTATTCGCGCCTTCTTCCAAGACTCAATTTCTTCAAACGCTGTAATTCTCGCCATATGGACCTCCTGAGGTGAGGGTCAGAGTCATTCATACAGACGTTGGGCATTGGGCGTTGGACTTTGGACATCGGCTTATGGTTTTGGGCATTTCTCAGGCGGCAACCCTGCACAAATTTCTTCCAATGTGTGATAGCCATCCTTGACGATCGTCCCCAGCAGATTGTTCCGATCAACAGCTACGGGCTCGAGGAGCACCGCAGGAACTTTCTTGAAACCATTATCAATCGTTTCAGAGGTTGCCACTTGCTCTCCACGCGCGAGCTTGACCGCCGCATCGACCGCGCCAGAAGCTAACGGCTGTATCGCTTTATAGATCGTCATCGTCTGTTTGCCTTCGACGATTAGTTTCAACGAAGCGAGATCCGCATCCTGACCGGAAACCAAAACCTTGCCCGCCAGTCCCTGACCCTCGAGCGCCTGAACGGCCCCGCGCGCAGTGCCATCGTTTGATGCCACCACGGCATCGACCTGATTGTGAGCCCGCGTCAAAGCATTCTCCACAATGTTAAGCGCCGCGCTTGCCTGCCACTCTTTCGCGTATTCGTCTGCAATTATTTTGACGTCGCCTCGGTCCACAGCGGGCTTCAGGACATTCATCTGGCCCTGATGTAACAACAGTGCGTTGTTGTCGGTCGGCGAGCCCCCGACGATCACAAAATTAGCCGGCTTCTTATTGACGTGATCCAGCAAGTACTGCGCCTGCATCTCTCCCATTTTTACGACCTGATGCGAAATGTACAGATCAACATCGGAATTCTTGATGAGGCGATCATACGAGATTACAGGAACTCCCTGCTTGTGCGCCGCTTCAACAATCGACGCTGCGATGTCGCCATTATGTGGTGCGACGATCAGCACGTCGACGCCTTGCGTCAGCATGTTTTCCGCCTGCTTGATCTGTTCGCTATCGTTGCCATTGGCTACCTGCACATTCAGTTCAGCTCCGATTTCTTTCGCGCGCTTCTCGACCAGATCTTTATCGCGTTGCCAGCGCTCCTCTTTCAAAGTGTCCATTGAAAACCCGATCTTGACGGGATCGTTTGGTCCTTTCGGCTTGCGTCCGGCCCCACCGTTGCTGCCCTGCTGTGTGCCCGAGACGCAGGCAATCGTCAAAGCAGTAGGGATCAGCAAAGAAAGTGTCAGCGCTTTTGTGTATCGCATCGGTTATTCCCTTTCATTTCTCGTTTCAGTTTTAGGGGCGGGGGCGAAGCTTACCAGAGCCTTGAGTACAGCGCTATGGAATTTTCAGTCAAACACAACTCCGTGGTTCTGCCGCGTCGCGGCCCAAGTCTCGAACACCTCGCACACGCACAAGGAGTTTGCGTTACCCAAGCCTAATTCAGTCTTGCGACTCGTTGTGCAAAGAGTGAATTCAACGATACCATTCGTCCAAACAGTTTTCGTTAGCGGGCTGGATCAAGCTTAAAGAATGCAAATCCTAATAGCCATCTTCGGAGTGGCGCTCGTCCTCGTTGTTCTCTGGGACGCCTTCGAGACAATTATTCTTCCCCGCCGGGTCACTCGGAGGATTAGACTCACTCGCCTCTTTTACGAAACTATCTGGGCACCGTGGTCCAGAGCTGTCCGATCGATGACCAAATCCAAGCGCCGCGAGAAATATCTCGCAATGTTTGGACCGCTCTCGTTGCTGATGTTATTGACCATGTGGGCCTTTGGGTTGATCGTAGGTTACGCCCTCATCTTGTGGTCCATCAACACAAAACTAAACTTGTCAGGCAGTGCAACGTTCGGCAGTTACCTGTACCTGAGCGGCGTGACGTTTTTCACTCTAGGCTACGGCGATCTTGTGCCGGTGCTTCCGTTGGGACGCGCGATCGTGGTAATCGAAGCGGCAACTGGCTTTGGCCTCTTGGCCATAGTCATCGGCTACTTGCCGGTTCTCTACCAGGCTTTTTCACGCCGCGAAGTGAACATTTCGCTGCTCGACGCGCGCGCCGGCTCACCTTCAAGCGCTGCAGAAATGTTACGTCGCCATGGCGAGAGCGGACACTTGCAGGATCTCAACAGCGTCTTGCATGAATGGGAACACTGGTCAGCGGAGTTACTCGAGAGTCATTTATCATATCCCGTACTTTGTTATTTTCGCTCCCAACACGATAACCAATCGTGGCTGTCAGCGCTGACGACAGTACTCGACACGTGCGCCCTCGTGATAGTGGGAGTGGACGGCGCACCCGCGTGGCAGGCGAGGCTGACTTTTGCGATGGCCCGGCATGCGGTAGTAGATATCGCGCAAGTTTTCGGAACTCCGCCATCCTTGACTGAGGTGTCAGCCTCGAGACTTATGCCGGGAGATCTTGAACGATTGCGCGCGGTGCTCAAGGAAAACGGCACTAATCTTTGCGAGGGCCCGGAAGCAGACCAGCGCCTTAACGAACTCCGTGAAATGTATGAGCCTTACGTGCGCGTGCTTTCGCAACGTCTGTTGATGCCGCTGCCACCGTGGATTCGTGGCGAAGGTGTTTTGGATAACTGGAAAACCAGCGCCTGGGGAAGGATTCAATGAAACGGTCTCAGTTCGTTACCGCTTCACAAGAGGGCGAGCCAAAGCGCATGCGATTCAGCGATTGGATCAAGAGGCTTGGCTTGTTGGGATTCCTCTTCTTCCTGTTCAAAGGACTGCTCTGGCTGACGATCCCAACGTTGATTGCGATCTTCGCGAACTGACGAGGCCAGGTCCAAGGTCCAGGAGTCCACGGTCCTTCCATTCAACCTTAGTAAACTGAACTCAAAAAGCCATCTATTGAATCTGAAGGTCAGGTTGAGCAACTAACATCAACTGAAGGACGTTGGCCATTGGACATTGGACTTTGGACTTGTATTTCTTGGACCGTCTGGTCCCGTTGACACTTCAAAGCTCGCCGCCTAAACTTCCTTTCAGAACCCCGACAGGTAAATCATCAAGGAGGTCAGTTAAGTGAAAACAAATATTCGAGTCAATCGTAAGCGACCTGAGTCTCTAACAAAACAGATTACGGACCAGCTTACGGGGTTGATTGAATCGGGTGCCATGACGGTAGGAAGTTATCTGCCGAGTGAGCGTGAGCTCGCGAACTCTGTGAGCGTAGCGCGGAATGTGGTGCGCGGAAGCTACGATAATTTGATGCGTGCCGGCAAAATCCAAAGCGAAGGCCGTAAAGGAAAGACTGTTCGATCGTCGGGTTCCAAAAAGAAGGCTGCTGCGGGTACGAAGGCTCGTAAGAAATAATGCTGGCTCAGTCGAGCCCAGCAGACTGAGCGGTTCCCCCTCTCCCCCTCTCGCACAGATAAATAAATTTATTGGGCAGCGATCGCGGCTTCTTCGCCGAGCGCTAGTATCTCGTTGCGTATCGCATTGCGTTCTGCCATCAAACGCACGAAAAACCTTCTTTTCCTGAGGAAAAAGGCCAAAGCGCGCAGCCCGCCGAAGAAGCTGTCCAGCTCTTCCTGGAAGCGGATCGCGACATAACCACACGCTGGAACCAGCACCATCGAGACCAGAGCCAACTCCCATCCAGCCCAGCGGTAAGTCACAACTACAACCACTACCCACGTCAGAGGAAAGAGCAGGATTGCCGAGATGATTTTGATCGTCGAGATCACATCTTCGGAGTCTTTATAGAACCGCGTCGCGAGATAACCGCCCAGCCGGTATGCGGGATAGTGAATCACTGCTCCGACGATACTCGGCCCTAGCAACAGCAGGAACAGCAGACAGCGAGTGATCAAGTGGATCAGGACTTCGCGCTTTGAAGCGGGCGCAGAGAGATCGTCCGGATCGAGACCGGCCTGCTTCAGCTCGGCTTCGAAGCGACTCATCCTGACTTCTAGTCTCGTCAATCGCTCCGGCACTCGTTCGCGCAGGATCTTGTACGCCTTAACAAAGCGTTGTTGTAGGTGTAGCTCGTCGGCAAGGCTTTCATCACTGTCTTGCTGTCCCTCCGCGGAAAAGATCCGTTCGGCTCGCGCAATCGTATGCAGAGCCTCCTCGTGCTCTGCATCAAGCATCACCTCACGAAGTGCGCACTCGATCCTATCGGACAATTCGCGGACAGCGTTCCGTGATGGGTTGCCATCCGGCTCAAGTTGCGTTGGCGTAACATCGATTGGCTTGCCCAAACGAAGTAACACGGCGCTGCGGAAAGTTGTCTTGTCTGTGTAGTAGAGACCAGCCGGAACGATCTTGAGATCAAACACCTCGCCAGTAGAGACTGCGCCGAGCGCAATCCGCGCCGCACCTGTTTTGATCGGCTTCAGTCGCGGCTCATCGTGAGACACCCCCTCGGGACAGATGGCAATCGTGCCGCCACTCGCCAGAAGTCTCCGGGCGGCTGCGAACGTCTCGACGTTCTTCGAAACATCTTCCCCTTCGTCCTGCCGGCGGTACACAGGCAACGCATCCAGTGAGCGCACAAAATAGCCGAGGATAGGGGTACGGAAGAGCGGCGCTTTTGCCAGGAACGAAACGCGACGCGGCGCGAGGCAGAGCAGAAACGTAGGGTCGACGAGCGCGTTGGGATGGTTCAATACAAAAATGACCGGATCGGTGAGCGGTACATTCTCCATACCTGTGACTTCGACGCGCCGGAAATAAACGCGTATCGCGAATCCCAGTAAGGCAACAATGATCCGGCGTGTCATGACAGGCGGATGATAAGGGCTGGGTCAATCAGAGACAACGAGAAAGCGAGTGCCGTGCAAGGTCCGGTGACCTGCTAACGACGAGCAATCGCTAACTGGTTGAATCCCGTTGCTGAAAATTCTCCTATCCGAGCTCACTAGCGTCGGGCGAGTGTCTCGAGGTGGGGAAGGCGGGCTTGAACCCACGCGACGTTCGAGAGCCTTCAGCGCCAGCTGACGCCATTCAATCAGCGGGCGAGCCCACCGCCCAACCGCAAGGCTTCGATATTGAGTGCCCGGATGGGAACTTGAACGATCCAACCACAAATGCTCTTTTCGTCGAGTGGTTCCGGTTTCCTTAAATTTAATGCGATAATGCTCGCGCCCCCGAAACAATCCGAATTCGAGCTGAGAGGTGATCAATGAAACGCTTCGTCGTAGCGATTTCTGTTTTTGTCTTCGCACTGGCCGCCGTTGTGAACGCGCAGGAGGGCCGCCGTTTTACCATCGAGGAATTAATGAAGGTGCGTCGAGTCGCTGACCCCCAACTCTCGCCCGATGGTCAACGCGTCGCCTTCACGATTGGGGATGTAGATTTCGATGGCAACAGGGCCGTTAACCAGGTTTACGTCGTGCCGGTCTCGGGGGGCGAACTCAAACAACTGACAAGCGGCGACAAGTCCTCTGCTGCTCCAAGATGGTCACCTGACGGGAAAAAGATAGCCTTTGTTACAGGCAGTCAGATCTGGGTGATGGATAACGATGGCGACAATAAGAAGCAAGTGTCGAAGATCTCGACTGGCGCCGGCGGACCGGTGTGGGCGCCTGACGGCAACTGGATCGCCTTCAGCTCAGACGTCTATCCAGACTGTAGCGATGATGATTGCAACCGACGCAGAGATGAAGCGGCCGACAAGAGTAAAGTCAAAGCACACATCACTGAGCGACTACTCTTTCGCCATTGGGATGAATGGCGCGATGCAAAACGCACTCACGTCTTTGTCGTTTCGAGTAAAGGGGGCACTGCACGAGAGCTGACCGCTGGCGATTACGACTCGCCGCCTTACGCTGCAGCCACTGGCGTTGATTATTCCTTCTCCACTGACGGCAAAGAGATCGCCTTCGTCCGCAATCCTGACAAAGTTGAAGCCACTTCAACCAATAGCGATATTTACGTCGCTCCGGTGACCGGCGGCGCGCCCAGGAATATCACTGTTGGCAATAAAGGCTATGACGCTGGCCCCATCTATTCGAAAGACGGCAAGTCAATTCTTTATCGGTCTCAGATGACGCAGGGTTTTGAAGCCGATCGCTGGCGCCTGATGCGTTACGACCGTGCGACAGGTTTGAGCACCGAAATTCTTCAAGGTTTCGATCTGCAGGTTGAAGAGTTTGCCCAAGCTTCAGACGGTTCGATTTATCTGGTCGCCGGGGAACGCGGACATCATCCGATCTACAAGGTGACCGCTGCCGGTGGAACTCCTACGAAGATTCTCGACGGCGTGTTCGCCACGAACCTCGATGTCGCTGCCGACGGGCACGCGCTGGTTTTTGCGAATAGTTCGATGGCAATGCCCACGGAGATCTACCGCGCTAATTCAGACGGCACAGGTCTCAAGGCCTTGACGTCTATCAATCGCGAACAGATGTCTCAGGCGAATCTTCCGAAGGCCGAGGAGATGGAGTGGACCGGCGCGCTCGGCAAGAAAATTCATGGCTTCCTACTCAAGCCAAATAATTTTGACCCAGCCAAAAAGTATCCCCTCCTCGTTTTGATTCACGGTGGACCACAGGGTGCCTGGAGTGACAACTGGGGTTATCGCTGGAACCCCGAGGTCTTCGCACAAGCCGGATACGTAGTGTTCGCCCCTAACCCGAGAGGCTCAACCGGTTACGGACAACAGTTCGTCAACGACATCAGCGCGGACTGGGGCGGGAAGGCTTACACGGACATCATGAACGGTGTTGCAGAGACAGTTCGCAGCAACAGTTTCATCGACAAGAACCGGGTAGGTGCGGCAGGGGCTTCTTACGGCGGGTACATGATCAACTGGATCGAAGGTCACAACAACGATCCACGCGTTCACTTCAAAGTGCTTGTGTCACACGACGGCGTCTATAACCTGACGAGTATGTACGGCGGTACGGAAGAGCTCTGGTTCCCCGAGTGGGAGTTCAAAGGAACGCCCTGGACGAATAAGGCGATGTACGATCGTTGGTCACCGCACAACTTCGTCAACAACTTCGACACGCCGATTCTCGTGATTCATGGTGAGCAGGATTACCGTGTGCCGATCGGCGAAGGGATGCAGCTCTACACAGCGGTGCAGCGCAAGGGCATCGATTCAAAGCTGCTCATCTTCCCGGATGAGGGTCACTGGGTTTTGAAACCGCAGAACTCGCAGCTCTGGTACCACACAGTGATTGGTTGGGTTGATAAGTATTTGAAGTAGAAGAATTCGCCCGCTGACAGCTCCTTCATTCGCTCGATGCGCTCGCAGGGTGGCGAAATTACGCGGTCGGTATCCGACCTGGTTACCGGCCGCGTAATTCTTTGAGCACCGCCGCTACGTCTTTATCGATCCCCTCTACGAATATGTTTTCGCCATCCCTCTCGACGTTTCTGTCAGACGGAAACCCCAAGCCGTGTTGCTGTTCGTCAGCCATGTAAACCAGGGCATGTTGTGGCTGTCCGGGTAGCCAGGCTTTAAACTTTGCATTCCATAGCAGGAGATGGATCTCAAGGTCGAATAGATTTTTCGCAAGCGCCTCTAACCGTCGAGTCTCCACTGTGCCCGTCTTGAAGAGCACGTCTGATCGCAGCCACTCGCTCATCGCGAGATTTATCGGGCGCAGTGAATGCTCTGTATAGGCTCGTATCATGCCGTGTATTTCCTGTTCTGTCTTATTGAAAGCCGGGTAACAACGCCCCATTAATTCCTCATAACCAAGTTCCTCGTCGTATTCGGCCGGGTGGTTCTTCGCGAGCAGCTCGAGCAATCGCTCTACCTGGACCCGCTGCAAGTCGAATAACACAGCGGACGCGTTTAGTAACGACTGTAACTGCACTAACTGGCCGATCGTGTGGGCCTGCGCTTTTCTTTTCTCTTGCCACCAACCTACTAGCGATTTGACAAGGTATCCAACGGCTGCGAGGGCAGCGCCGATGATGGCGACCTGAATCTCGAGCGGCAATAACATCCTCATTCAGCTCGTTCTAACGGCGGCATGGTCGCGGCAAAGTCTGTCGCGAAACGCCTAGCGTAATCGTCTAGTAATTCCTTCACGCGCTCGACCTTTGGTGAACGCACAATCAACCCCACGTGATGCCGCTTGTGGACACGGTATGCGATCTCGCCATCATCGTAAGAAGTAGTATCCGGCCACTCCTGCTGAGACAGAGATAAAACGATCCCGGCATATTCTCTGCGAGCCGGGATGATTCTCCCCGATGGATTTGCACCCACTTCAAGCCTCGCCCACTCGCGCCAGAGATTGACGCCTGACGCTGCTTCCAAAACATCAGCAATGTAAGCACCGCCGACGCGCGCTGCGATTTCCAAAAAATAAAACTGCCCATCTTCGGAGCTCTTAATGAACTCCGCGTGGGTCGCCCCTTGCTCGAGTCCCATTTCGCGGACCAATTTCCGATTCGCGGCGAGCAAGAGCTTTTCATCCGACGAGCCGCGAGCAACAGAGTAGGAAATGTAAGCGCCTCCTTTGTGCGCGACGTCCATCGGCGGGCGTCCATATTGATTTGTCCCTGCAAAGATCACGCGGTTCTTACTTACTACTGAATCCACATGAAACACGTCCCCCGCCACGAAGCGAGCGAGCAGATGATGCGCCGCACGTTCCCGAAAGCGTTCGCGTGAATCGAGCTCATCGATTGCTTCCCAGACCTCTGTTGGCTCTTGAACTTTCTTAATGCCGATAGCGGAAACATCGGAGCGTGGCTTGATGATCCAGGGCGGCTTTACACGTTCCAGAAACGCTCGGATCTCATCATAGTTCAACAGTGGCACGAAATCGGGAGCCACGAGGCGCGCTTCACGAGCCTTTATCGCCATCGCCCATTTATCTCGAAACAGCCGGGCTGTACCACTCGTCATTCCGGGCAAGCAGAAATGCTCTCGCATCGAGGCGGCAGTGATCACGTCGAACTCTTCGAGCGCCACCACACGATCGATACGCGTCTGCCTTCCCAGCAGACTCATCAGATGAATAAAGAGATCAGATCCAGCGTCATTAGGCAGGGCAATAAGATCATCCAGACTCTCGCGCGGCCAGTTCTCACTGAGCATTTTCTCTTTCGTAATGAGCACAACCTGGCAGCCGTGACTCTTGCACTCGCGAATGAAGTCCGTGCCTTTGAAGAATGTAGCGAGACAGACAATGTTGAGGCTCTTTCCTGGCTCCGACATGCATTTTCTCGTGGCTGATTCGAGGTAACGACTTGGGCGTAACTATAAACCTTTTGCGGACGCAGGGTCACCTGTTAATGTAAGCGCCGCCAACGAGATGATATTCAAAGGCCCCTATCCCGAAGTCACCATCCCTGAAATACCGCTGACGCAATTCGTGCTGCAACGCGCGAAACAGCTCGGCGAAAAACCCGCGTTGATCGAGGGTCCGACCGGACGAACCATCACCTATGGTGAACTTGGCGGGATGATTTCGACAGTGGCCGGCGGCCTTGCGGCCAAAGGTTTCAAGAAAGGCGACGTGTTCGGAATCGTCAGTCCTAACGTTCCGGAGTACGCCATCATCTTCCACGCCGTTGCCTCGCTCGGTGGAATCAACACCCCGATCAATCCCCTCTACACAGCACAGGAAATTGGCCATCAGCTTCAGGACGCGGGTGCGCGTTTCCTCGTCAGCGATGAACAATTTTTGGAGAAGGCACTCGACGCGGCTCGTGTGGCCGGAGTCGAAGAAGTATTTGTTTTTGGTGAAGCTGCGGGCGCTACTCCGTTCGCCAACTTGTTCCAGGGCAATGGTGTAATGCCTGACGTGCAGATCGATCCGCGCGAAGACCTTGTGGCGTTGCCTTATTCCAGCGGAACCACGGGGCTGCCCAAAGGTGTAATGCTCACTCACTACAATCTGGTGTCCAACATGTGCCAGATGGAAGGACTCGACTATTTCAATGGTGACGATACTTTGATTTGCGTCCTGCCGCTCTTCCATATTTACGGACTGGTTGTGATTTTGAACATGGGCCTCTATACGGGATCCACGATTGTCACGATGCCCAGGTTCGACCTCGAGGGTTTCCTCAAGGCGGTAACTGATTACGGTGTCACGCTCGCTCATCTTGTCCCGCCGATCGTCCTGGCCCTGAGTAAGAATCCCATCGTCGATAACTATGACCTCTCTAAGTTGAAAAGGATTTTCTCGGGCGCGGCGCCACTCGATCACAATTTGACACGTGCGTGCATGGAACGGCTGGACTGCGGCATTCGTCAGGGCTATGGAATGACGGAGACGAGTCCGGTCACCCATTCATCGCCGGCAGATCCTGCGGAAGTGAAGTTTGGTTCAGTTGGTGTTGCTGCTCCCAACACCGAGTGCAGGATTTTGGACCTCAGTACGGGTGAGGCTCTCGGGCCAAATAAGGAAGGCGAGCTTTGCGTACGTGGGCCGCAGATCATGAAAGGTTATCTCAACCGGCCCGAGGCCACCGCTGCGACGATCGATGCTGAGGGGTGGTTGCACACTGGAGACATCGCCTACGCGGACGAAGACAGTCATTTCTTTATCGTCGATCGCGCCAAGGAACTGATCAAGTACAAGGGGTTTCAAGTGCCACCTGCGGAACTAGAGGCCTTGTTGCTCACGCATCCGTCGGTAGCCGATGCTGCGGTGATTCCCTCTCCGGATGAAGAAGCCGGAGAAGTACCAAAGGCTTTCGTCGTCCTGCGTGGTCCCGCAACCGAGCAAGAGATCATGACCTTTATCGCAGAGCGCGTTGCTCCTTATAAGAGGCTGCGCTTCGTTGAGTTTACCGACAAGATCCCAAAATCACCTTCGGGCAAAATCCTGCGCCGCGTCTTGGTACAAAGCGAACGAGAAAGGAAAAACTAAAATGTCACCTGAGTTAATCTCGAAAACAATCAGAGAATATTTTGCCGCGCTGCGCGCGATGGATCGCCAGGCTTGGGTTAACACTTTCGCAGTGGATGCGATTAGCCACGATCCGGTTGGCGCGCTCCCAATCGAGGGCCATGAGAGTCTCGGTCAGTTCTTTGATTCTGTTACCGGCGCGTTCAAGGAAGTAGGACTGACCGAGAACGACATCTTCATCGCGGGCAACGGCGCTGCCGTGAAATGGACAGGAATCGGGATTAGCAAACAAGGTCGCAAGGTTCGCTTCGAGGGCATTGATGTATTGGACATCAACGAGGACGGCAAGATTCAAACCCTGCGGGCTTATTGGAATCCAGCCGAGATGATGGGACAGCTGTAGACTGCGACCGCGGGCGTCTCGCCCGCCTCAGGCGACGCGTTCATTCAAAGCCAAATCCATCTGGTAGTCTATGCTATGTGGCATTCAATGGCGGCGGGCGAGCAGCCCGCGGTCCCACTTCAACGGGCTAGGGTTCGGCGATTCCTAATTCCACGCTTCTAGAACTACGCAATCAGTTGAGTTATATTTGCAGCCTCTCCTTTTGTCTTTCGGACACATTCAACAGCTACAACGGAAGGAGTCCTAACATGCAATCAATCAGTTCAATCGCATTTTCAAAATTATTACTGATCGTTCTGATTGCGCTGCCAACCGCCGTCGCGGCGCAAAACTCGCCGCTGGCTGATTGGGATAGATTGCGGCCGGATGGCGAAGAGTTCGAGATCCGGATGCCCAGGAATTCCACGGCGCAAACGAGCAAAGAGCCTTATCACAAGATGATCTTGAACATGCGGCTTTACATGTCAGCCGAGCCGAAGGGTCCCGTGTTTGCCGTCGCTTCCATGAGCGGGATCAAAGCGAATCCGGCGCTCTACTCGCCGATGGAAAGACTGAATTCCTACGTCGATGCTTTCAAACATTTGTTTCCTGAAAAAGTTCGCGGCAAAGATGCCACTGCCACGCTCGCCCTCGTCGGCGAAAGCAACATCAACGGACACCAGGGTCGTGACTACAGAATCTCCGTGGGTGAATTGTCTGGGAGTCTTCAGGTCTATGCGACGAGACGGCGTTTCTATGCGGTGGTCGCGCTCAATACTAAGAAAGACAGCATGATGCAGAAACAGTTTTTGAGTTCCTTCGCGCTGCAGGAAAGCGCGGCAGAGGTTCCGACCACAGCCGCCGCGCAAAGTGAAACCCCGAAGGAGCAACCGAGAACTCCGCACCCGGTGAAGCCAGACACCCACGCCGGTGCAGAAGGAGCCACTGATGGCGACGAAGAGAACAAGGTTGACCCGACTAAGCGGGGTCCCATCTCCGGCGGCGTTCTTAACGGCAAAGCGACAAGCCTGCCTAAGCCGGAGTATCCCGCCGAGGCTCGCGCTGCCAAGGCCGCCGGCACGGTCGTAGTTCAGGTTGTCATTGACGAGTACGGGAATGTGATCTCAGCAAGGGCTGTCTCCGGTCATCCACTGCTGCAGCAGGTTTGTGTAAATGCCGCGAGCCAGGCGAAGTTTTCTCCAACCTCGTTGATGGGTGAACCAGTAAAAGTCAGCGGCGTGATTACGTACAACTTCGTCTTACAGTAAAAAGCCAGTTCCTGGCCACTACGAAAAATGAAGAGAATTCTTAACCGGCTCGATTCCACGCATCAGAAGCTGCTCGACACGGTATCTCCTCTTGCACCTCAGCTGTTCTCACAACGGCCTTCCGCTAACGAGTGGAGCGTCGCTGAGATCGTTCATCATCTCCATCTCGTTGAAGAACTAGTAATCAAACAGATGGAGCAGGAACTGCAGAAGCCACCGCAACAAATCGGGTTGCTGCGCAAACTGATTCCCATTTCAATCGTGGCTTTGCGCCTTACGCGCGTGAAAGCGCCGAAAGCGGCAACACCTTTGGAGCCGCCTGCGAAGGAAGAGAACATTGCCGGCTTGAACTCCACACGCGCGAAGCTGAAGGAGCTCTGCGCCAAGCAGGGCGAGGCCCGGCTGAAGAAAATGGTTTTCATCCATCCTGTTCTGGGACAGATCGACGGCACAGCTACTGTATCTTTCGTGGGTTACCACGAACTGCGGCACTACAAGCAAATTCGAGATGTGCTTAAGAAGCTGGCTAAGGTTGGTTCGGCAGCAGGTTGAGAGTTGCGTTTGTCCACCTCATAGTATCCACGCCAACAGATAAACCGGTCACCGATTCACGTTCCTGAGTCCCGGAGGGACGGAATCTTTAGAGGCGGACTGCCTTTATAAATGTTCGGAGCACCGAAGCAGCCAAATGGAGTCAGAGTTACGCTACAACATTTCGCTCCTCCGGAGCTCGATGCTTTACCGAGAGTACTCATCTATAAACACTCGGCTACTCCGGAGCTGTTCAAACATTCGGCTGCGCCGAAAATGCCGCGGTAATGTTACCTCGCCCTAAATCCCCACTCGTCCGCTTGCGTCCGCGTAACAAACTTGACCGTTCCTGATCCCCGGTTTATCTTCGCTCAATTCTTGAGTCCGACACTGTTCGTTTCTTTGGAGCCAGAAAATGTCATCACAGGTAGTGGGCCTCAGTCCGGCCTGGACTATCCCCGGTTATCTCGAAGTCGCCAACGGTCATCTGACGATCAATGGCGCCGATGCACTCGCACTGATCAAACAATACGACTCACCGCTCTTTGTCTTTTCCGCGTCACGCATTCGCTCAAACATTGAGAGACTCAAAAGCGCAGCCCAGTCTGTCGAAAAGCCGATACGCTTCTTCTATGCGTCGAAGGCGAATTCGAACATGACCGTGCTGAAGACGGTTCTTTCATCAGGCATCGATGTCGAGGTCAACAGCGGCGGTGAACTCTTCAAGGCCCTGCGCGTCGGCTTTCGTCCTGACCAAATCATCTTCAACGGCACCAGCAAGAGTGATGACGAACTCGACGAAGCAGTGCGAGCGGGGATTTATGCAATCAATATTGATTCGCTGTATGAGATCGGGCTGGTCGAAGCGGCGGTCGAGCGCGTGGCAGCTGAAAAAGGAGGTCAGATAATTCCTGCGCGTATCGCCCTGCGCCTCGTACCTGAGATCGGTACGCGCTCGCATCTCGGACTGCAGACAGCATTGCTGACTTCCAAGTTCGGTATCTCGTCATCGGAGGTGCTTGAAGCTTTCCGACGTAGCCTGCAGCACCCCGATCTAGTCAACGTTGTTGGAATACACATCCACGTTGGCTCGCAGACTCCAGACGTGGAGCCGTTCGCGGAAGCCTTCCGCAGCATGTGGGATCATCTCGTCACGATCCATCGAGAGACCGGACATACACTTGAGCACATCAATCTGGGTGGTGGAATTCCGGTCAACTACCTGCGCGATCGTTCCCAGGCAGATCAACTTCCCGAGCACGAACGCGACATGCTCGGAGCCGACCTCGAGCCCGCTGCCGTGCTCGCCGCTGCGTTGCGCGTCGCGCGTGACTCAGCTCGCGAAGCGAAGGCTGAACACCTTTTGGATCACGTTACGATCCTGCTCGAACCGGGCCGCAGCATAATCGCCGACGCGGGACTCGTCTTAACAACCGTGCGAAACATCAAGCGGCGACCCGAAACAGGCGACGTGTGGTTGTTAACCGACGCGGGTTACAACCTGATGCTCTCGATGAACAATTACAAATGGTACTACCACCTGATCTCCGCCAACGCTGCCGATGTTCACGCCGACGAGAGTTACAAAGTAGCCGGCCCTCTTTGTGATTCGGGCGATGTCTACTTCGATATCGAACGCGGTGGCAGACTGCCGGATTACCGTCTGCTGCCTGCAAATGTTCAGCCCGGCGCTGTGCTGGCATTGCTGAACAGCGGCGCTTACTCACTGGCGCAGATGTTTCACTACAACGGCCGGCCGCTCCCTGCCGCTGTGATGATTGATGAAAGCGGGCAAGCAACGCTCATTCGCCGGCGCGACACTTACGAGGACCTCGTGACAAGTGACGTATGGTGAGGCGTCGAACAAAACCTTCCCTGAATACAACGCGCCGTGAGTTCATCAAAACCGGCGCGATCGCTGCTGCTACTCTTCCTTTCGCCTTAAGTCCGTTCGTGCAACGACGTGCTTACTCGTGCATCGTAATCGGCGCCGGACTCTCTGGATTGGCGGCCGCACGAGTGTTGAAGCAAGCAGGCTGGAAGGTCACTGTGCTTGAAGCACGTGAGCGTTACGGCGGTCGCGTCCTTTCTTACAAGTTTGCGGAGAATCCGGAGCTGGTGTGCGAACTCGGTGGCGAATGGGTTGGTGAGAGTCACGAACGAATGAAGTCGCTCTGTCATGACTTCGGAATCAATCTAAAGGACCATCGCTTCGACGCGTCTCTAATGCGCGACGGCGTAGTGAAGCGTCCGGGCGAGTGGGATTTCTCGCCTCAGGCCAAAGTCGCTTTCGAAAAATTCCGCAAGAAGTATCACACTTACACCGACAGAGATCGCATCCGGCTGGACAAGTACGACTGGTGGACGTGGCTGGACGAGATCGGTTTCACTGAAGACGATCTCCTGCTGCGCGACTTACAGGACAGCACGGATTTTGGCGAAAGCATTCGAATGGTTTCGGCGTACGCGGCGGCCGCAGAGTACTTCGAGTCGAGTCCGGCGAATGAGATGGACTACAAAATCGAAGGCGGTAATTCACGTCTCGTAAACGCGCTCGCTTCCTTTGTCGGAGAGGGAGCGATTCTCACAGGCATGCCGGTGGAGAAAGTTAAGCAGCGCCGCGGCAAGGTAACCGTGACTGCGAGTGGACGGAGCTTCACAGCCGACGCTTGTATCTGCACGGTGCCCGCGCGCACGCTCGATAAGATCACTTTCGATCCACCGCTGCCAATTGCTATGAGCGAGGCGGCTGACGAACTGCAGTACGCACGGATCATCAAGAACTCGGTTTTGTTCGGCGAACGTTTTTGGGGCGCTGAGAATTTTTCCCTCGTCAGCGATGTGACTTCGCATTACTATTTTCACAGCACGAAAGACCAGCGGGGCACACAAGGCATTCTTTGCAGCTATGCGATCGGCGAAAAGGCAGATGTGCTGGCGGCACAGAATAGTGGGCGTCGCATCGACATCATTGCGCGCGATCTGCTGCCAATGGATCAGCGGGTGCCCCAGCTCGCAATGAATATTCAGTCCTATGCATGGCAACGAGACAAGTACACGCAGGGTGCCTATGCGATTTATCGACCCGGACAATGGTTTCGTCTGCGGCCAATCCTGCAACGTCCACACGGCAAGGTGTGCTTCGCCGGCGAACACCTTGCGGACTGGCAGGGATTTATGGAAGGAGCGGTGGTGACGGGAGAGGCGGCAGCGAAAGCCTTAGTCCAAAGTCCAATGTCCCATGTCCCACGTCTGTTTTGAGTACCTAATTTTGACCAACCCATGATCCAAATCTGCGCCCGGGGCGTTGGACATTGGACACTGGACGTTGGACCTTGTCGAGGGAAGACGAATGCTTAAGAACGATCGAGAACTGATCCGAGGACTTGGACCTCTTGCAGCCATCTCCGTGAATGTGGGGAACATCATCGGCACGGGCATCTTTCTTAAAGCGCGCGTGATGACCTGCAACGTGGGGACGCCGGTGCGCGTGATTCTCGTTTGGATTGCCGCCGGGATGCTCGCCCTCGCCGGGGCACTCACCTACGCCGAACTCACCACTATGCGCCCGCACGCCGGCGCTGAATATGTCATCACCCGTGACGCTTATGGGCCGGTATGGGGTTTCCTGAACGGCTGGTCGCAGTTTCTGATTTCGCGAACGGCATCGGCTGCAGCACTCGCTGTCGGATTCGCAATCTTCCTGAATGATCTCGTGGGCGGTCGACTCGGTGTTGTCTATTTCAATTTCACACTTCCCGGCGGTTATCAGGTTCCCTTCGGCAGACTCCAGGTCGTTGCGTTAATCACGCTCGCAGTGACGACCCTCATCAACTGCGCTGCGGTCAGCGTGAGCGGACACGTCGCCTCGTTCATCACAGTTCTAAAGGTGGCGCTAGTGCTCGGCGTCGGAATCGGCGCCTTCTTTTATCAGGATGGCAGCTGGGCGCATCTTTGGATGAGCGACGCGGGCGGAGCATGCACAGGTGTTTCAGTGAGAGGCGGCGGATTCTCCGGTTTCGCGGCCGCGATGCTCGGCGCACTATGGGCCTACGACGGCTGGAACAATATTTCGTACATGGCAGGCGAAGTTAAAAGACCGGAGCGCAACCTGCCCCTTGCGTTGATCGGCAGCATGTTCATCGTGATGGCGCTCTACGTGCTCGTAAACGTCAGTTACTACTACGTGCTGACTCCGACAGAAGTGGCGAGCGTGTCACCTGCGTCATCGGTTGCGGCGGAAGCAACAATGCGCGTGCTCGGGTCGCTTGCGGTAAGTTTGATCGCTGCGGTAATGATGCTCTCATCCTGGGGTTCACTACAGACCTCGATTTTGGGAACGGCTCGTATTCCTTACGCGATGGCTCGCGATGGTCTGTTCTTCCAGAGCCTGGCACGCGTCTCAAGCAAGACTCGAGTGCCTGTGATTTCACTTGTAGTGCAGGCTGTGTGGGCAGCTGTCCTCACGCTTTCAGGATCGTTTGACCAACTCACGGATTTTGCCGTGTTCGCTTTCTGGCTGTTCTACGGCATGGTCGCGGCAGCGGTGTTCGTTTTTAGGAAGAACGAACCCGATACCCCGCGGCCCTATCACACCTGGGGTTACCCGGTGGTCCCGGCGCTCTTCGTTCTCGTGACGATCTATCTAATTGGCTTTACGTTTAAGAATGCTCCGCTACAGTCATTTATTGGCCTGTTTATTATTGCGTCGGGTTTGCCCGTGTACTTCTATTTCGCCAGGAAGAGCAGGGGGAATACTGGGAGTTAGATCTGGATTGTAGGCCAAGGCGCGGAATATGATAGCCAGGGGCGAGCGCAAAAACTGGAAATTAGGAGGCGCACTTCCTTCAGTTCACCGCCGCACCACCTGAATCAACGGTGTCGGCACGCCTTCACTGGTCGCCAACAGCGCGCGCCCATCGAGCCGATAACCGATCGCTTCACCTTGCCTGCGCTGCCCCAAATCAAACGCCTTGCTTGGACGCTTCCAAATCGTATTGAAGTCCGCTCGTTGGTCCCCCAGCACGATCTCGTAGCCCTGCAAGTAATCACAAAGGGCAACTCGCCGGCCGTCCGGCGAAATATCTCCCCCGGTAATGATTCCGCCAAGAAGACTGGGCACACTCAAGTCGCCGATTCTTTTCAGCGTGTTGCTGCCGCTCGTGCTGAGCGGTGCTGCTGCCTCATAGATCGCTGCGTTCGCGAAAGGCACTTTGGTGATTAAGTAAATTGCGCCGGTCACAGGATGTACGAGTAAAGCCTCCGCATCATGACTGCCATCGGGATAACGCAAGCGAAAGGTCTCTGCCGCCTCGGTCACACGTGGTTTGCTCTTAGACGACGCTGCGTCCGCGGCAGTAATTCTTGGTTCCTGAATTCGATATACCGTGATCTCTTTGCGCCGCGCTTCGTTATCTCCGATATCACCAATATACAAATACGGCACATTGCGACGGGGGCCAGGACCAGCGGCGATGTCTTCCCAGTCAGTTGCCGAAGCGCCCGCGACTCTCCAGACGCCGCGACGCGCGCCGCGAACATCAAACGCGTAGATGAATGGACCATCTCCCGAATCGTTGTGCGTCCAGTAAAGCCCGGGGGTTGAACGCGAAGCGACGACGCCGCTGCTTTCGTTGATCGCGGAATCATTGAGGTTGGCAAGCTTCACGGCAGCTTCGAATCCATCAGCAGCGCGCTTGGGAGTCTTCTGGTGAAGCACGATCGGTGGAACTGCCTGTGCATTTCCAACAAGCAGTTGTTGTGAGAGCGTAAGCGACAACAGAAAGCAAAGCAGATGTCCGAATCTCAGTGAGCGATTCGAAAAGAGTCGCAAAACGAATTTCCTGATGAGCCTTAGCTTGCCAGCTTGCCGAGACTTCAGCGATCCGTCTTCGGAGGATTCAGGTGTACCTCTCACGAATCCTGCCGTGCCTTTTCGGCAAGCGCCTCACGAGCAACTTCCTTGTCGTCGAAGTGGAAGACTTCACGTCCGATGATCTGATAGTCCTCGTGACCCTTCCCGGCGATCAGAACGAGATCTTTACTACGCGCTTCCGCTACTGCCTGGTGAATTGCCTCACGACGGTCAGCAATCTTCTTGTAAGGCTTCCCCGACTTCTGAATGCCCGCCTCCGCATCGGCAAGGATGCGATTCGGATCCTCTGTCCTGGGATTGTCGGAAGTGAGAATGACTACATCGCTCAGACTTCCTGCGGCTTCCCCCATCGGTGCGCGCTTTGATCCATCACGATCACCGCCACAACCGAAGACAGTGATAATTCTTCCTGCGGTCACCTGACGTGCTGTTCTCAGCACGTTCAGCAGCGCGTCGTCGCTGTGGGCGTAGTCGACAACGACGGCAAAATCACCTTCGTGCTCGACGCGCTCGAACCTTCCGGGTGCGCCCGAGCATTTGGAGAGTGCTTGAGTGATCACTTCAATGTCGTAACCGAGCGCGAGCCCGCTTGCAACAGCGGCGAGCGTGTTGTAGATGTGCGGCGGCCCCACCAGTGGAGAATGAAATTCTCGTTCACCCGCCTGAGTTCGAAGCTGAAAGCGCATGCCGTTCAGAGAAAACTGCGCATTGCGCGCTGTGACATCGGCATCGCCGTTAAGTGCATAACGAACGACGCGCAGGCCATCGCGTTCCAATTTTTCTGCCAGTTCCACGCCGTACGGGTCGTCAATGTTAATGACTGATGTTTTTGGTTTGGAACCCAACCGTCCGTCGAAGAGACGCTGCTTGGCGTACCAATAGTTTTCCATCGTCTTGTGATAGTCCAGATGATCGCGGGTGAGGTTGGAAAACACGGCGACAGCGTAGTCGAGCGAATCACAACGATGAAAATCCATCGCCTGTGAAGATGCCTCCATCACTGCGGTTTTACAGCCGGCAGCAACAGCCTCGCGCAGCAGTCGCTGCATGTCCGTTGCTTCCGGCGTCGTGCGGTCCGCCTTTCGTCGTTCCGCGCCGCTGCGGTATTCAACCGTCCCTGTCATTGCCACGGGTTCGCCGGCCGCTTCCGATATCGACGCGATCAAATAAGCGGTCGTCGTCTTTCCATTCGTGCCGGTGATGCCGACGAGTTGCAGTTCTCTCGACGGATGATGATGGACTTCGGCAGCGGCAAGAGGCATGGCGCGACGCACATTCGCTACTTGAAGCCAGGCACCCGCGAAGCCCTGCGGTCTTTCAAGCTCTGAGATCACGCCCAGCGCGCCCTGGGCCATCACTTGTGGAATGAACTCGTGTGCGTCTTTTAATGCGCCGCGAATCGCGACAAAGAGACTGCCGGGGCCGGCGGATCTAGAGTCATGCGCGACGTCGGTAGCGATGAGATTTTCATCGCCAGTAAGAGTCGCAGCAGTCACAGCCGCTATTTGTTTGAGTGTTACAGGTTCGCGCATTTGTTGATTGTTGTTGGTTCTGCTCCGTGCTGAGATTCTACGCAGTGAGGACACAAAAGTCACAGAGGGAGCACACACAGTAGTCAGGAGTCGAAGAGGCATTTCCAAAACACTCTTGCACATCTGATCACCTAACGATTACGATTAGTCGCTCCATCCACTCTTGACCCTATGGTGAAATGATGCTGACCAGAATTTCACTCTGCTTCTTGCTCGCAGCGATGTTGCTGTTCTCTTCTCTTTCAAGCGCGACCTCAACCTTTGCTCCGGACTATGACCTGGTCATTCGGAACGGAACCGTTGTTGACGGGTCCGGCCAACCCGGCTACCAGGCTGATTTGGCACTGAAGGCCGATCGCATCGTGCGCATCGGAAATCTGAGGAACGCGAAAGCAGCACGGGTGATCGACGCGAGGAAAATGATTGTTGCGCCGGGCTTCATCGACATGCTCGGACAATCAGAAACCTACGTCCTGATCGACCCACGCGTGATGAGTAAGGTAATGATGGGAGTGACGACCGAGATCACGGGCGAAGGCGAATCGATTGCTCCTCTTAATGAACGCCTGATCAAGGAACAGGACGAATTCAATCGCCGGTACGATCTAAAAGTCGACTGGCGGACGCTGGCCGACTACTTCAAACGGCTCGAGAAACAAGGCTCGGGTGTGAACATCGGCACCTTTGTCGGCGCGACTCAGGTTCGCGAGTATGTCGTCGGTTTTGACAACCGGCCTCCCACATCGTCCGAGTTGGATCAGATGAAACAGCTTGTCGCCGAGGCGATGAAGGACGGCGCGCTGGGACTTTCTACTTCGCTGCAGTACGTGCCCGCCCGTTTCGCGAAGACCGACGAAATTATCGAACTGGCAAAGGTCGCACATCAATACGGCGGGATTTACGCAACACACCAACGCAGCGAGGCAAACGCGCTCGACGAATCACTGAAGGAAGTCTTTGAGATTGCGCGTCGCGCGCAGATTCCAGTCGAGATCTGGCATTTGAAAACGGCCTACAAAAAGAACTGGGGACGCATGCCGGAGATCCTTGCCAGAATCAGTGACGCTCGTGCAAGCGGGCTCGACATTACTGCCGACATTTATCCGTACATAGCCGGCAGCACTTCGCTCAGCGCCTGCCTACCACCCTGGGCGCTTGAGGGGGGCACCGACAAGATGCTCACTCGCCTGCGCGACCCGGCGATTCGCGCGCGGCTCAAACAAGAGATTGCTGCCGATGCAAAGGACTGGGAAAACATTTACCTGGGCAGTGGCGGCGCCGGCGGTGTCTTGATTGGCTCAGTCGTAAATCGTGAGTTGGAACCACTGCAGGGCAAACGCGTTTCGCAGATCGCCGAGGAACAAAAGAAAGAACCGCTTGACGCATTGTTTGATTTGATCCTGGCCGACCACGGACAGACCGGAGCGATTTATTTCATGATGAGTGAGGCTGATCTGCGAGCCGCGATGGCGGCACCGTTCGTCAGCTTCTGCACAGACAGTGGCGCACGCGCGACCGATGGCCCACTTGCTGGTGCGAAGTCACATCCGCGCGGGTGGGGGAGCTACCCGCGAATTCTGGGACACTACGTTCGCGATCAGCATGTGCTCTCCCTGGAAGAGGCAGTACATAAGATGACCGGAATGCCGGCAACGCGAGTCGGATTGCGGGAGCGCGGATTCCTGCGTGAAGGCATGTACGCAGACATCACGATCTTTGATCCGGAGCACGTCAGGGACCTCGCTACGTTCGAAGTGCCAAATCAATATCCGAGAGGCATTCAATATGTGATCGTCAACGGACAGATTAGTGTTGACGAAGGGAAGCGAACGTCCGCGCTTGCCGGCCGTCCGCTGCGAAAGAAATAGTCCACAGTCCAAGGTTCTAAAGTTCGCTTTAGAGCATTGAGCCGTTCAGACATTCGCGCTGAGCCTTGCCCGACAAGACGTACCCTGACTTTTGAACACCAGACGTTGGACGTTGGACTTTGGAGATTGGACGTTTTTAGATCGATCCAACGATCTGCCTGTATTCATCTTCCGTCCAGGCCTTCAACGTTTCAGTCTGAACATTTCCCTGCGAGGCCAGTGACAGCAACGCCGTCGCAACTGCGTCATCGCTCGGAGCCTCAATCACCATGACTAAATCATAGCGTCCCATAGTCATGTGCACTGATTTGATTTGAACTCCGGTTTCACTGAACGCCTTGCGACCTGAATCCAATCTACGAGGACTATCTTTGACGTTCGCTACACCTTGCTGAGTCCAACGCATAAGCGAAATATAAGTTGGCATGAGTCTTCTCCTTCTAGTTTTTTAGATCCTGATGAATATCCTGCGGCGGTAAAGCAACCACATTATTCCGAGCCACAACAGCACGAAAGCAATCGCAAACGCGAGCGACGCATTGAACGGCGACGCCCATGACGAAAAGAGTCCCTGATAGATCCACGTCTTCAAACTGACTTTCGTCCCAGCACTGCCAGAGACCTTGATCAGTCCCATGAGTTTAGCCATCAGGCCGGTTCCTACGAACAACACAATCGCGTTCACACCAAAGACGAGGAATGGTTTGGTCCATCCTCGATGGTTTCGAATATCAATCAACCAGTAAAGCAACGCGAACGACTGCAACGCGAGACCGCTGGTGAAGAGAACGTATGAGCTGGTCCAGAGAGACTTGTTGATCGGAAAGAACGGATTCCAACACCAACCGGCAACGAGGCAAACAAAGCCGGCGATGAACAAGCGTGCGATCTTCTCGTAAGGTGATTTATCTGTGCGCAGCCCGTGTCCCGTTAGTACTCCCATCAGAGTGGTAGCGATGGCCGGCAGCGTACTCAGTAAGCCTTCTGGATCGTAGATTTTTCCCTGAGACCAAATGTGCCTGCCCAGAACTACTCGATCTACAAAAGCAGCGATACTTCCTTCCTGACTATAATCAGCGCGTTGAAACCCGGGCGTTGGAATCAACGTCATGATCAGCCAATATCCGAGCAATAGGCCGACCGTGATTATGACCTGCGTCCGTATGCTCGTACGCAGAAAGATTAAAGCTGCGCAGAAATAACAGATCGCGATTCGTTGCAGCACTCCGGCGATGCGGATCTCTCCCAAGTGAAAGTAGGGAAAGCCGTTTAGGAAAAGCCCAAGCGCAAAGATGATCAGAGAGCGTCTTGCCACCTTTACGTAAAGTGAGCGACGGGTCGGGGAAGCTTCAGGGTGGGCGTCTTCAAGGCGCCGCCCTAATGCCAGAGTGATCGAAACGCCGACAATGAAAAGAAAGAAAGGAAAGATCAGATCGGTAGGAGTCCAGCCATTCCAGTTCGCATGGGCCAGTGGCCAATAGATATTCGTCCACGATCCGGGATTGTTTACCAGGACCATTCCGGCAACAGTCAGCCCGCGAAATACGTCGAGCGAGATCAATCGGTCGGTAGCGCTTCGTGTTAGAGTGTCCGGCATTGGATGGTAGTTCAACACAGTGTCGTTCGTTTGGTTTGCGGATACCGGACGAGTATGTAACTGAAATTCGCGATGAAGACAACGATCAGAATCACAAGAGACCAAGTCCCCCCGGAGATTACGCTTTGTCGCTAATGCTTAAGGAGATAGCCGAGCAGCCGGAAGCTCTCGAGCGCACGATGCACGCTGAGCGCGAAAAAATCTCGCGCTTGGGAAAATTTCTCAAAGCCCGCGATATCGATCTCATAGTTCTTTTGGCCCGTGGCAGTTCTGATAACGCCGCGCTCTTCGGCCGATATTTATTGGAAATCACCACCGGCATTCCCGTTTCCCTCTCTGCGCCTTCGGTTCACACTCTCTATGGAGCAAAACTAAAACTAAACCACGCGCTAGTGATTGGAGTATCCCAATCAGGCGAAGGTGAAGACATCAACCTCGTGCTCGAGAACGCTCGGGCGTGTGGTGCGTACACAGTGGGCATCACAAACGAGCCCGCATCCTCGATGACGCGACTGGTGGATGAGACTCTTGTTATGCACGGCGGTCGTGAACGCTCGGTCGCCGCCACTAAAACCTTTACCGGGCAGATGATGCTTTTCTACATGCTCGCTGCCGAGCTCGCCGAGAATTCGCGAAGGCTCGCGTATGAAACGATTCCGGACTTTGTTGCTCGTGCTCTTGAACAGCAGCCGGCGATTTTAGAGCTGGTCCAGCGTTATGTGTTCATGGAAAACTGCGTCGTCGTTGGGCGTGGACTCGCTTATGCCAACGCATACGAGTTGGCCTTAAAACTGATGGAGACCTGTTATGTGGTGGCCGAACGCTTTTCATCGGCCGACTTTCTGCATGGACCGCTGGCGATGGTCGAGCGTCACTTCCCTGTAATCTTATTTGCTCCGCCGGGAGTAATGCTGCCTGACGTGAAGGATTTGATCGGACGCCTGAAAGAGTTGCATGCAGACACGCTGGGGATCACCAGCGACATCGACGCCGCGAGTTCGTGCTCCCGAGCGATCATCATGCCGCGGGAGATAGACGAGTTTCTGGCGCCGATACCGTACATAATTCCCGGCCAATTATTTGCCGCACTGTTGGCTGAGGCAAAGGGGCTGGATCCTGATGCGCCCCGATCGCTGTCGAAGGTAACCAGAACGTTGTAGTTGCAACTGTCATTTTGCGGGACAGAGCCTTTTGGCGGCGACGCAAAGCAACAGGTTGCGTTACACTGGAACAGATCATGAACATTGAGTTGAAAGACAATTCTCACGGCCCCATATACCTGCAGGTGCGTGAACAGATTGAAAGCCAGATACGCGAGAAGCAATTGAGCTCCGGCGAAGCGCTTCCTTCACCTGGAGTGCTGGCGCAGAAGCTCGCAGTAGATCGAGGCGAGATCCAACGTGCCTACTTCGAACTCGAACACGCCGGACTGATCAAGAAGCAAACGGGAAAAGACTTCCTCGGTCAACCTAAGACGACTTACAGTGTTGCGTAGCCATCCCCGGTAAGGAATGCTGAACAAGAAAAGGCTATTCGTCTCACTCGGGGCTGGCATCCTCATTTTTGTGATTGCCTCCTTTATCATCCTGCTAACCTGGAAGGTCCTGAACAGCCCCCAAGGGATGACCGTCTTAGCTTGGAGGGTCGCTTGGCCAGTCTTGCTATCAACAAGAGTCGTTCGTATTCCGTCTCTCGGACAGGGCGCAATAGTGTTCTCTTTTCTTGTCAGCATCACGATCGACAACGTGATCGTTTCCGGATTAGTTTACGCCGCGCTATCCATCGTTAATAAAAAGGGGACCGCAGATATCTCCTCCACCGCCTCCGAATGCCTTTCCGTGAGAGCCGCCGCTCGTTCGACTGCTGGTTTGTTGAGTCAGTTTGTGACTTATTCACTTCTCGCGTGATATTCTTTTTTTGCTGCGTCATATCGAGGTTTAAGAACACTGAGTGCGAAAGTGGCGGAATTGGCAGACGCGCCAGACTTAGGATCTGGTACCGCAAGGTGTGGGGGTTCGAGTCCCCCCTTTCGCACCAA
>JBDTYQ010000022.1:0-45521 GCA_040005515.1 bacterium | reverse complement strand
ATCAGCGTCGCCGCACTCGCAACCGCGAAAGAGAGTCGGATGGGGAACCAGTCAATCATGCTCTGTGTCAGGGTCTAAGGTAGGAGACCTACTGTCTGGAGCCGTCTCCCAGCAGAATTCTCAATTGCAGAGTCGCGTCCGGGACTGATTTGTTTGCTAATCGCAAGGCATGTTAACGCAGACTGTAGGCAACGCGAGAGTCTGTTCCCGGATTCTCGCGTTGCCAACCTGCGCAAGCTCTGAAGCGAGGGAAGAATTTTCCCAGCGCTAAGGGCGCGCATATGAAACCAAGAGGCAAATGCTTTGCGCGAAAGCGAGGCTCGCACCTCCGGGTGGCTCAACGCTCATCTGGTTAACCCGTCATCTTCCAGTTACAATCCGTTTGCTCAACTAAACTTCGTTTCGTGACAGCATCCCGGGGCGCTGGCGGTTAACAAGATGATCGACTTCAGTATTCCTCCCGAACTCGAATCCATTCGGCAAAGCGTCACCGCCTTCATGGAGCAGTACGTCTATCCGAACGAGCGTTTGATGGTTGAAGACGAAGGGCTGCCTGCGGAGCTTGAGAGTGAGCTGCAGCGGAAAGTGAAGGCACAGGGTCTCTGGGCTCCCAACCTCCCAAGGGAATGGGGGGGCATGGGAATCGGCTTTATCGGTCAAGCCCTGGTCAACGAAGTGATTGGCAGATCGGTGATGGCGCCGCGCATTTTCGGAAACGCAGCGCCGGACGCCGGCAACGCAGAGCTGTTACTTCTTTCGGCGACGCCCGAACAGAAGGAGCAATACCTGCGTCCATTGGCAGCAGGCGACGTTCGATCGTGCTTTGCGATGACTGAACCGGAGGTCGCCGGTTCTGATCCCACGGGCCTGCGCGCTACTGCCGCGCGCGACGGCGAGGAGTGGGTCATCAATGGTCACAAGTGGTTTATCAGTGGTGCGATTGGATCCGCGTTCGCGATCGTGATGGCCGTGACCGATGGCGGTGCCGATGCGCACGGCCGCGCTAGTATGATTCTCGTTCCTACCGACACTCCTGGTTTCAAGATCATTCGTGCCGTTCCTGTGATGGGCTCTGGGGGAGTCGGCGGCCATTGCGAAATTCGCTTTGAAGATTGTCGAGTTCCGCGTGGAAATCTTCTTGGGGAACTCGGTAAGGGCTTCACACTAGCGCAGGCGCGACTCGGACCAGGTCGCATTCAGCATTGCATGCGCTGGATCGGTGCTGCGCAGCGCAGCTTTGAGATGATGTGCAGCTACGCACTCAAGCGCCAATCCTTCGGCGGGGCGTTGGCCCAGAAGCAGACAGTGCAAAACTGGATTGCCGACTCAGCCGCGGAAATCCAGGCGGCTCGTCTGATGACGCTCAACGCAGCGTGGAAGCTGGACAGCGGTGAAGACGCCCGCGTCGAGATCTCGCTAATCAAGTTTTTCGCCGCGCGTGTGCTGCACGATGTGATCGATCGAGCCATTCAAGTCCACGGGGCACTCGGCTATTCGAAGGATACGCCGCTGGAGATGTTCTATCGGAATGCGCGCGCGGCTCGTATCTACGATGGACCTGACGAGGTGCACCGGCAGGCAGTGGCGCAACGCATCCTCAAGACCTTCCAGCGCGAGCTGTGACTCTTCATCAGCTGCTCCACGGTAATGACGCCAAGTAACGAAAGTGTTGCCCTCAGGACAGGTGAGGAGCTGGATTCGTTAGCGCTCGACAACTACCTGCGAACCGAGCTGGGGGGGTCTTCCGAGTACGAGCTGTCCGGCCCGATCGAACTGCAGCAGTTTCCGGGAGGGCATTCGAATCTCACTTACCTCGTGCGTTATGGGGCGCAGGAGTTTGTCCTGCGCCGACCGCCGCTGGGTCCGGTTGCGCCGACCGCGCACGACATGCCGCGGGAGTACAAACTGCTTTCGGTAATCAACCCGCATTTTCCGCTTGCACCTAAACCAATCATACTTTGCGAAGACACTGCGGTGATCGGTGTGCCGTTCTACCTGATGGAGCGCCGTCGCGGATTGATCGTTCGCAGTGAAGTCCCGGGCGAGATTGGTGAAGACATTGGCAGGCGACGGCGAGTGAGTGAGGCCGTTGTTGACACGCTTGTCGCCTTGCACGCGGTAGACATCCTTTCGACCGGAGTTGCAGAGATTGGCAAGCCCGCCGGTCTGGTTGCGCGTCAGGTTAATGGTTGGGCTGAGCGTTGGCAGCGTTCGAAGACCGCTGAACTTTCCGACATGGAAGCAGTGATCAGTTGGATCAAGGAACGAATTCCGGCCGAGTCTGCCGCAGGCGCGACGATAGTTCACAACGATTTCAAGCTCGACAACCTGATGCTCGATCCACGCGACCCGGCGCGCATCGTTGCCGTCCTGGATTGGGAGATGTCGACGGTCGGCGACCCCCTCATTGACCTCGGGCTTGTGCTTACCTACTGGACCATGAAAGCCGGAAGCAAAGAGAGTAAGGAGAAAACGAATGCGCTGCGCGCGATTACAAATGGACCAGGTTGGCTGACGAGAGAAGAGATCATCGAGCGGTATGCGGCAAAGACCGGACGTGATCTCTCACGTATCGTGTTCTACGAAACGTTCGCCCGGTTTAAGGTGGCGGTAGTGATTCAACAGATCTATTACCGCTATGTTAAGGGCCAGACGCAGGACGAACGGTTTCGCCACTTTGATGGGTTAGTGCGCGAGCTTGTAGGCGAAGCGTGGGAACTGGCGCGCCAATCCGGAATCTGAAATAAGAACGTGACTTAAAATCGAATTCAACTCCTTGCAGGCCGTGGTCCGGTACCGCTTTGGCCTGACATGACCCCCGTAACTTGCTGGTTGGATTTTATCGTGAGCCGCGCGGCGCCAGGCTGCCGCGGACCAAGCGGCGACAGGTCACCGCACTCCAGGGACTGCTGCTTGTGAGTGCTGGGAGGTAAAGCGGTCAGCACCTGCGTGGGCGCGCTGCTCAATCGATGCTCAGTTCAGAAATTCTCCGTTTCGATTCCTTGCCTTCAACTAATCTTGAAGTCGCGAAGCTTGCTGTCGAGGGCGCGCCGGAAGGTCTGTGTGTCGTTGCAAGCGAACAGACGGCTGGTCGCGGACGTATGGATCGCCAGTGGATATCTCCAAAAGGAGCAGGGATCTATTTCAGTATCCTCTTACGACCGCGGCTGCCGCAGACTCAATGGCCCCTGATCACTTTGATGGCTTCGCTCGCGGTGCACGAAGCGCTTCTCAAAGCATGCTCGTTGCAGACCGACATCAAATGGCCCAACGATATTATTTCCAACGAACGCAAGCTCTGCGGCATCCTCGCTGAAACAGTGGACACGCCATCCGGTCGCGCAGTCGTGGTGGGCATCGGAATTAATCTTACGAACGCTGCATTTCCTCGAGAGCTCGACGAGATCGCCACGTCTGTAGAGTCGGCCACTGGCAACGCGCCCGCTCTTGAACTGATCCTGCAAATGCTCATCACTGCCCTCGAAGTCCGTTACGAGAAACTTCATGCGGCACGCGGGCCGGTGGAGGTAGTGGAGGAATGGGGTCGACGTTCATCCTATGCGAGGGGAAAACGGATACGCATAACGAACGGGAATGATATTCTCGCAGGTACCACACGCGGACTTGTGAGCGACGGTGCTCTTCGCATTGAGACTGACGAAGGCGAGATCAGAGTTGTGCGGGCCGGAGATGTCTCACTGCGCGCGGTGAAGGACAATTCCGGAGAGTTATGAGTTCCAGCAAACGAATCGTTATATCCACGCTCGGGTCCTTTGGCGACATCCATCCTTACATGGCAATCGCGTTTGAACTGCAGCGGCGTGGCCATCATCCGGTGATTGCGACGAGCGAGCTGTATCGAGAGAAGATGTTGGCTTCCGGCTTTGAGTTCGTTCCGGTGCGACCAAATATTCCGCCGCCGCAGGAACAGGATCCGGAGATGATGCAGAAGGTGATGGATCCGCGGAAGGGAAGCGGTTATCTCTTAAACGAAATGCTTCTTCCGTTTGTCCGCGGTGCCTATGAAGATCTGTTGCGAGCGGTGCAGGGGGTAGACCTTCTTCTGACACATCCAATCAGTTTCGCAGGGCCTCTAGTTGCGCAGACGACTGGCGTTCCCTGGGTCTCTACCGTGCTTGCTCCGGTGTCATTCTTCTCAGTGTACGATCCGCCAAGACCTCCCTTCTGGCCGTGGCTGCGGTATCTCAACATCCTGGGACCACGCTTTCTTGCAGTCTTCTTCGAGCAGTTCAAGAAATTCTACAAAAGCGAACCCTACGAACAACTGCGCCAGGAACTCGGTTTGCCCGACCGAGGCAGCCCGATTTTTGAAGCGGCACATTCGCCGGCGCTCGTGCTCGCGCTCTTCTCACGCGTCTTTGCGCAACCACAACGGGACTGGCCGCCACAGACGCGAGTTACCGGTTTCGCCTTCTATGACGGCCGCAATGAGTTGGAGATGCCCGTCGAACTAATAGACTTTTTGGACAATGGGCCGGCGCCGATTATCTTCACGCTTGGTACTTCGGCGGTCTGGGTGGCCCGAGACTTCTATCGCGAGAGTATCGCGGCAGCAAAACTTCTGGGTCGACGCGCAGTGCTGCTGCTCGGCGACGAACGCAATCGAGTCCGGGAGCCGCTACCTCCCGAAATGATCTCGGTCGATTACGCGCCGTTTGAGTCGTTGCTTGAGCACGGCTGCGCGATTGTCCATCACGGGGGCGTCGGCACCACCTCGCAGGGTTTGCGCGCGGGCATCCCAACGTTGATCGTTCCCTTCGCCTTTGATCAACCAGACAACGCGGCCCACGCCGCGAAGCTCGGAACCAGTCGCACGCTTACTCGCCAGGACTATACTGCCAGGCGTGTAGCGCGCGAGCTTGATGTTCTCCTGACCAGCCCACAGTATGCTGCGACTGCTAAGGTGATCAGCGAGCAAATCCGAACAGAGCACGGCGCTTCGGTCGCGTGCGATCTCATCTTAGAATTCCTGGAACGCACTCAGACCAGCGAGTCCGGAAGCGAACTTACCTATGCTCTTAGTCATTGATGTCGGCAACACCAATACATCGCTCGGCGTTTATCAGGACGCAGAGCTCGTGGCCCATTGGCGGCTGACGACCAACCGCGCCCGGACAGTCGACGAGTACGGCGTTCACGCGCGCAATCTGTTTCAACTCGCCGGTATCGACTTCAAGACAATCAACGCGATCGCTATCGCTTCGGTAGTGCCGCCGCTCAACTACACTTTGAAGACGATGGCGGAAACCTACTTTCATCTAACACCGCTCTTCGTCGACCACGCGGCAAAAACTGGGCTGACGATTCTGTACGAGCCGGCTGCTGATGTTGGCGCCGACAGAATCGTCGATGCGGTTGCGGCAATTGAGAAATATGGCGCGCCCTGCATCATCGTCGACTTTGGCACCGCGACGACGTTTGATGTCATCAACGAAAAGGGCGAGTACCTGGGCGGAGTGATCACACCCGGAATCATGATCTCTTCAGATGCGCTCTTCGAGCGGGCGGCGAAGCTGCCGCGAGTGGATATCAAGCGCCCGCCCCGAGTCGTGGGTTCATCAACCACGACGGCGATGCAGTCCGGGCTCTATTATGGATACACGGCGCTGGTCGACGGTGTGTTACGTAAAATTATTGATGAGGTTGGCGGAGCGCCGCGAGTGATCGCCACCGGTGGCCTGGCCCCATTGATCGCGACCGGTTCGGAGTTTATCGAACTCGTTGACGAGACACTAACGCTTGAAGGGCTGCGGTTGATCTACGAACGAACAAAGCAGGAATGATTTCAATTTCCGATTGCGACTGCAAATTCGCATAGCACCGATTTAAAAACAGTCTATGGTTGGCTTTTTGACAAGCTGTAGTTCGGTTGGCCGCGATATCGGACAATCGGCAATCAAATTGGAAATACCAGGAATTGGCAAGCGAAAATCGGCAATCTAAAAGGAGTCTCTATGCGTCATCTAAACACGCGCCCGCTCGTGGCGCTCTTACTCGCAGCGGTGCTCGGGCTAGTCGCGCTTGCCCAGACAGGCAGCCACGGTTTCGACCCCGCCAACATGTGCACCAACGCATGCAAAGCCTGCGACGATTTTTATCAGTATGCGAACGGCGGCTGGATCGCGAAGAACGAAATCCCTCCCGCTTTCCCGTCGTGGGGTATCACCAGCCCGGTGCGTGAAAAGAATATCGCCACCTTGCACGACATCCTCGAAGAGGCCGCCAAGAACACCGCGGCTACAAAAGGCAGCAACGAACAAAAGATCGGCGCCTTCTATGCGAGCTGCATGGACGAAGCAAGGATTGAGAGCTTAGGAGCGACACAGCTCGCCCCGGAAATGGCGTTAATCAACAAGATGAAAAGCGCTGGCGATCTGCCACGCGAGCTGGCCCACCTGCATAGCATCGGTGTGCCTTCAATATTCGGATTCGGCGCCGGCCAGGACTTCAAGAAGAGCGACAGCGTAATCGCGATCACCGCTCAGGGCGGCCTCGGACTGCCGGACCGCGATTACTACATTAAGGACGATGAGAAGTCCAAGAGCACGCGTGACGCTTACCAGCAGCACATGACCAATATGTTTAAGCTGCTGGGCGACGATCCCGGCAAGGCCGGGGCCGAAGCACAAGCCGTGATGAAGATTGAAACTCAGCTCGCGCAGGTGTCACTGGACCGGGTTTCAAGGAGAGATGCGGCTAAGCAGTATCACAAGATGGCGCCTGCTGATTTGAAGACAGTGATGGCGAACTTTGATTGGCAGACCTACATCAAGACCGTCGGCGCGCCGAAGTTTACCGAAATCAATGTCGCGCATCCTGACTTCTTCAAAGGTGTCGACGCAATGTTGCTCACCGTTCCCATCGAAGATTGGAAGACTTACCTGCGTTGGCATCTGGTTCACGACGTTGCGGACGCTCTTTCGTCAGCCTTCGTCAACGAGAACTTCAATTTTTACGGCAAAACGCTCAGCGGAACCAAAGAACTACAGCCGCGCTGGCGGCGATGCGTTACCTCGACTGACCGCAACCTTGGCGAAGCGCTCGGCGAAGTCTATGTGAAGAAAGCCTTCCCACCGGAAGCCAAAGCCCGCATGAAGCAGCTTGTAAATAATCTGATCGCGGCTTTAGGCGAAGACATTCCCACGCTTGAATGGATGACTGAACCGACACGCAAGGCGGCGGTCGCGAAACTGAACGCCTTCGCCGTAAAGATTGGCTACCCGGACAAGTGGCGCGATTATTCGGCATTGAAAATTGAACGCACTTCATTTATCGAGAACCTGCTGCGCTCGAGCCAATTTGATCGGCGCCGCAATCTCTCGAAGATTGGGCAACCGGTCGATCGCACCGAATGGAGCATGACACCGCCGACCGTCAATGCTTACAACAACTCACTGATGAACGAGATCGTTTTTCCGGCCGGCATTTTGCAGCCGCCCTACTTCGATCTAAACGGCGACGATGCACTCAACTATGGAGCGATTGGCGCTGTCATCGGGCACGAGATGTCTCATGGCTTCGACGATCAGGGTCGCAAGTTTGATCTCCACGGCAACCTCACTGACTGGTGGACTGCGGAAGACGCAAAGAACTATACGGAACGGGCTAACTGCGTCGAACAACAGTTCTCGAGTTTCCGCGCCGAGGAAGTGGGATTGAACCAGAATGGGAAACTCGTTCTGGGAGAATCGATCGGTGATCTCGGCGGTTTGAAAATCGCTTGGCTTGCTTTTCAGAATTCGATGCAGGGAAAGGCTCGTCCCGCCAACATTGACGGCTTCACGCCGGAGCAACGTTTCTTTCTCGGCTGGGCGCAGGTGTGGGGAAGGAAACTCACTCCGGAGGCGACACGGCAGCAGATCCTTACCGATCCTCATCCCCTGGGCCGCTTCCGTGTGAACGGACCGCTTGCAAACATGCCGCAGTTTGCGGAAGCGTTCAGTTGCCAGACAGGCGATGCGATGGTGCGGCCGGCCGACAAGCGCTGCCAGGTCTGGTAACGGGATTGATTAGCCGGGGTTAAACGCAAAGACGCGGATCAGAAGGATCAAAGAACACAGCGACCTTGCCGGACCTGTTTCTGTTTGATCTGATCCGCGTTTTTCCGCGTTCATCCGCGGCCGGCTTTTCTCCGACTTGAGACTTGAGCCCTGAGACTCTAGACTCCGAGTCTTGAACTATTTCAACTACTTCACCGAAATCGAAGACGTCTTCGTGCGTCGTCGCGGCAAGCATCTGCTGCTCAGCCCGATGGATTGGGCGCTGATCGAGAGTTGGAAAGAAATGAATGTCCCGTTGCACATCGCACTGCGCGGGATTGAAAAATCTTTCGACTCCTGGGAATCCAAACCGCGGAAACGGAGTGTCAAGTCTCTGCTGTATTGCCAGGAGGAAGTGGAAGTGCAATACGCGGAATGGTTGGACTCCCGCGTTGGCGCGGGTGACGAAAACGGTGCAGGCGAGCCGGAATCGATTGCCACTAACGAGGACGAAGGCCTGCCGTTTCCGAAGGTGGCAGTACTCGAACATCTCCAACGCGGACGCACAACTTTGCTGCGGACCTGCGCGCAACGAAAACAGACCGGGGAGGATGATCTGACTGAGGCGATCATACGCGTTGCCAACCTCCTGGAAGCGCTGGAGTCAGACTTCAAAGGAGCCTCCCGTCCGGACGCGCAGAAGCTGGAGGTTTCGTTGACCGGTCTGGAGAGGATCCTGAGCGAGAAGTTACTCGCTGCGATCTCAGTTGCGGACCGTGATGCGGCGCTCGGTGAAGTGAAGACTCAGTTGCGTCCGTATCTCAGTCACATGGAAAAGGCGGCGTACGAACAAACGCTGGAAAATCTGCTGCTGAAGCGGCTGCGCGAACAGTTTGGAATTCCACGACTCAGTTTGTTCTATTTATAGGCGGCGAAAATTGGCTTTGATTCTTGTACTGTCAGTCCGCAGTAGCGGACGACTGAGAATAGCCCAGCGATTTATCGCTGGGAACATAACGAATGCGAACATAGTCCGTGAAGCGGACGACTGAGGTTAGTAGCCGATCATCTCAGCCGTTCCTTTCACGGACTACAGAACTACTTTTTGTCTTACCAGAAGGCAAATTCTTCCATGGCTGACAGTCAAATCTTAGACGTAGAAATTGAGCGTTTACTACCCGGTGGCGTCGGTTTGGCACACGCGGAAGGGCAGACGATCTTTGTATCGCTTGCCGCTCCGGGCGATGTAGTTCGAGTAGAAATCGAGCGCACGCGCGGCAAGGTTTCGTTTGCTTCAGTGAAAGAAGTGCTCAAGCCCTCGCCTGTCCGAGTCGAGCCACCGTGTCCTTACTTTGGACTTTGCGGCGGCTGTGACTTTCAACAATTGAGTTATCAAGCGCAGCTCGACGCCAAAGTCGAAATCATTCGCGATTGCCTGCACCGCATCGCGCAGATTGAGTTGCCTTCTGAGGTCAAGATCCATCCGGCCCCGGGGCCCTGGCAGTATCGCGCGCGTGCTAATTGGCAGGTCGATGCGATCAGAAACCGTTTGGGATATTTCGCAGCGGGTTCGAACGACGTTTGCGACGTTGAGTATTGCGCGGTGCTCATACCGGAGATCCAGGAAACACTGAGTCGAGCGCGTGAGGAAATGCGCGAAGGTTTGTTGCCGGAGCGCCTCAGGAACATTGAAGCAGTTGCCGGCGACAATGCCGTATCTGTCGCTCCCGAGACTAACGGACTGCGCACGACCCTCGTTAGTCGGCGCATCGCTGGCGAGACTTATCACTTCAGCGCCGAAAGCTTCTTCCAGATCAATCACGATTTATTGGAACCGCTGCTGGCTGAGGCTCTGCGCGATTCTGATGATCAGAGTGAGACTAAGACGAGTAAAGGACTCGCCATCGATCTGTATTGCGGCGTGGGCTTATTTACTCTGCCACTCGCACGCAGGTTCGCTCACGTCATCGGAGTGGAATCAAACGATCATGCGACGAGGTTTGCTCGCCAGAACGTCGCGTCTGCAAAACTAAGAAACGCCAAAATCGAAACGGCGCGCGTTGGCGATTGGCTGCAGCAACACTCGCGCACGCTCGGCGCCGTGGATTTTCTATTGCTGGATCCGCCGCGCACTGGCGCGGAGAATCGTGACATCGCCGGCATCCTTGCGCTTGGTCCTAGCCAGATCTCTTACGTATCGTGTGATCCGGCCACACTCGCGCGGGATTTGAAGAAGCTAATCGCGGGTGGATACTCGCTTGAGTCGGTCGTCGCGTTTGATATCTTCCCGCAAACGCACCACGTCGAAACGGTGGCTCGGTTGCATCAGAACTAGGTCAGGTCTTCTCAGAATTTCCGTAGCTCACAACGGATCGAAATGCGCTTGCTTCCTCACCGGCAATCGTTTGTCGCACATCCTCTGGCTTATCTCGCCGTCGCGCTTGCGTGTGGAATCATCCTTGCCCAATCGATCTCCTTGACCCTCGTCTTGATTGTCCCGTCGGCCTTCCTTATCGCAGCGCTCGCGTTCGTCTGCTTTCTAAAGCGGAAGTTGCTGATGACCACGGTGTTCATCGCCGCTTCGTTCGTGCTCCTGGGAGCCGCAGTCGCGGTTATAGAAGAACACAACGTCGGCGCGGACAGGTTTCGGCGATTGCTTGACGACGGAACCGTAGCAGCAGGCGATCCGATCGAATTAACTGCGGTGCTGGCAAGTGAACCAGAGCCGGCGCCCGAGAGTTTTTATCTCCGGCTGCGAGTTGAACGGCTCAGATACAAAGACAGAGCAAGGAGTGCCTCCGGTTTAGTCGCCGTGCTCGTACCTGTTCCGACACCGCAACGTGAAGCCTACGAGCGATTAAATCTGCATTACGGCGCGCGCATTCGCGTGATCACCAAGCTGAAACGTGCCGATAACTTTCGCAATCCCGGGGTCTCGTCGTTCACTGAATATCTTGAGCGCAAGGGATATGACGCCAGCGGGTTTATTAAGAGCCCTTTGCTCATAGAAAGGTTGGACGATCAGCGTGTCTTTCCGCCGCTCGTTTGGCTATACCGTTGGCGAGCAAGGCTTCAGGAAAGGATCAGTTCACAATTCAACTCCGAAACCGCAGCAGTCCTCAACGCGTCTCTGCTGGGCAATCGTTATTTCCTTTCGCGTCGAACGTCCGAGCGTTTTCGCGCCGGGGGGACATTCCACGTGCTGGTGATTAGTGGTATGCACATTAGTTTTATTGGTGGACTCGTCTTCCTCATTGCGCGACGCTTTACCAGGCGGAAGGGATGCCAGTTTGTGTTGTCCACGATCGTTGTGTGGTGCTATGCAATCGCGGTGGGAGCGGAAGCTTCCGTGTTGCGCGCGGCTCTGATGTTCACCCTTATCGCGTTCGCTCCAGTTGTTGCGCGGTGTGGCGGATCACTCAATGCGCTCGCCGCCACGGCGCTGGTCCTGCTCATTTGGCGTCCCAGCGATTTGTTTGATCCGTCGTTTCAACTCACGTTCATATCGGTCCTCGCAATTGTGATCGTGGCCTGGCCGATACTGCAGCGAGTTCGGGAGATCGGGTCATGGCGGCCAACCCGCGACAAACCCTACCCGCCGGCGTGCCCGTCGTTGCTGAGGAGTTTCGCAGAGTTGCTCTTCTGGAGTGAGAAGGATTGGCAGCACGACCTTGCGAGACTTAACTATCGCTACAAGCTATTCAAGGTGCCTTTAGCCGCAAAGCTGGAACGGTATCGTTTGCAGTCTTTCTTACGCTATTCGTTTGCGGCGCTCCTCGTTTCCACGGGAGTGCAACTGACACTCCTGCCGTTTCTGATCATTTACTTTCATAGACTTTCGATCTCAGCACTCCTGCTGAACATTGAGGTCAGCGTGCTAATTGCAATCCTCACGTTTACTTCTATCGCGGCAATGCTTGTCTCTCTCTTGAGCCAGACGCTCGCAGTACCCTTGATTTCCCTGACGAACGCGCTCGACTGGTTCCTCGTTCACAGCGTTGATCCCTTCGTTAGTTTCGGCGTCGCCTCTGTGCGTCTCCCGGAATACCCAGGCCGGGCCGTTGTGCTCTATGGCTTGTTCTATCTGCCGCTTGTGATCATCGCGTTGGCACTCTCGCGTTGGGATCCGCTCGCTCATCCTGCGGAGCCGGACCGGAAGGGAAAACAAGTACGCAAAGTTGTTGGAATAGCTGTGGGCACACAAGTCCTTCTCGCGGTGATTTTGATTGCCCACCCCTGGAGCGCGCCTCCGGGTGATGGCGGGTTGCGGATCGACTTCCTCGATGTGGGCCAGGGCGATTCCGCGCTCGTGACGATGCCGGATGGAATCACAATTCTGGTGGACGGCGGTGGGCGTCCACTCTTCCGGAAACGCCACGAAGAGCAAGTAGATGTCAAAGATGGGGAGGCTGAAATATTCGAACCCGACACACGCAGCATTGGCGAGGCTGTCGTTTCCGAATTTCTCTGGTCGCGTGGACTCGGTCGCGTCGACTACATTCTGGCAACACATGCTGACGCTGATCACATCGACGGCTTGAACGATGTAGCGCGTAACTTTGACGTACGCGCTGCGCTCGTGGCGCGTGCGCCTCTAAGTGATCCGCAGTATCTGGAGTTCTCGCGCACGGCAGACGCGAACGGGCTCCCGATTCAGTTGGTCGCTGCGGGTGATGTGCTCCAGTTGGGAGCTACGAGCGCCGAAGTTCTATGGCCGCCTGCGTTTGACAACGCGGAGGCGCCTTCGCGAAACAACGACTCAATTGTGTTGTCGCTGCGTTATGGAGAGAGAAGGATTCTACTTACTGGCGATATCGAACGCGGGGCGGAGTCGGCCCTGGTTGCGCGGGAAAGAGATTTGAAGTCCGACGTTGTGAAGGTCGCCCATCATGGAAGCCGTACCTCGTCAACGGCTGCTTTCATAGACGCGACGCATCCGAAGCTCGCGGTGATTTCGGTAGGCCAGACTTCCATCTTCGGACACCCCCACCGGGAAGTGTTGCAGCGATGGTTAGCCGTGGGTGCGACAGTGCTGACTACGGGAAGGAGCGGATCGATTACGGTGATTACAGACGGCCGCGATTTGAAAGTGGAAACGTTCGTGAAAGAGTGAGGGCGGCAAGAAAGGAGCTGTGCCCGTGCCTACCGCGTTTTTTTTCTATTCGGGGAAGTCGTTAGGAATGTAAAGATCAATCTCCGGACTGCCAACTCTATAGGTCTTAAGCACGCCGAGTGGTGGCGCGTAGATGTGGATCGTAACGAGGTCCTGGCCGCTGACATCTGGATTGCCGAGCTGGTGAATATCAGGAACAGCGGCGACTGTTACCTCTCCTGCTCCATACTCGCGACCTGACGCGTAAGCCAATCCCTTGGCGGAGTCGAAGGTAAAGGTCGTTTCCCAAAGCATGCCCTGCTGAATCATCACGGCGCCGTGAGATCCGTTATGATCATGAATAGGCGTGCGTTGTCCGGGACGCCAGCACAAGACAAGCATCTCAACCGAATCGTTGCGGCAGACACGATGTCGCCAGTAATTTCCGTCCTTGAACCCGAGATAAGGCTCCAGTTCCTCTGGGCCAATCTTAACGAGGCGCAGCCACTGATTCAGCTGTTCGAGTGTCGGGACCGTACTCTGGCTTTCTAGTTCGACAACCAGATCCTGAAGTGAAAACGGCGCCCCCTTTCCAGGTTTTTCAGTGGAAGAGTCAGTCGTCGGCTCTACGTGTGTGGACAAAATTGGCAGACCTCCCGGGTAATTTATGATGTTTAGGAATGCTGCGGGCGCGAGCGGCAATCTTAGCGTTACGAAGAATGCGGCTGACAAACCTTATATGATCTGACGCTGTGTGAGTCAAGACCAGGAATATGTGTTTTTGGTCTCCCGCTGTGCCGATCACGCTCCCGCGAGGCTTAATTGTGGAGCAACAATGCTTGGTGAAGACTTTAGAGAGATGCCCCTGTTGTGTGCAATTCGCTGAAAGTGTAAGAACGGCACTAGCTTTGAAACGGTAACAGAGGTTGTCCACAGAGTTTTCCACAATGATGAGTGGAAATGTTCGCAAGACTACGCGGAGCGGGAACTCAACTAATCCTCAACGCCGATTTCGTCCCATTGCGCGATCATCTCGTATGCGCGCCCGAGAACGGGACGAGGGCGGGAACCATCAGCCTGGCCGATCAATCCTTCCCGTTCCATGACGTCAAGGATTGCCGCAGCGCGGCCGTAACCGACACGCAGTCGTCTTTGCAAGACAGAGGTCGATGCGCGTTTCATCTCCACGCAGATCCGGAGTGCCTCTTCAAACAGTTCGTCATGTTCGCCGTTGCTGCCTTCAAGGCCGAGTGCCTCTTCTTCAGATTGAGTAATGGTCTCGTCGTACGCCGGGGCACCCTGAGCTTTGATGTGTTCGACGATGCGGCCAATTTCGGTCTCATCAATATAGGCGCCATGAACGCGAATGAGCCGCGAAGTGCCGGGCGGGAGGAACAGCATGTCGCCGCGACCGAGCAGATGTTCGGCTCCATTGGTATCGATGATCGTTCGTGAATCCACCTTCGAAGAAACCCGGAAGGAGATGCGCGAGGGGAAGTTCGCTTTGATCAAGCCGGTGATGACGTCAACCGAGGGACGTTGGGTAGCCAGCACGAGGTGGATACCAACGGCGCGCGCCATCTGGGCCAGGCGAGTGATCGACTCTTCCACTTCGCGTCCGGAGGTCATCATCAGGTCGGCAAGCTCGTCGATGATGATCACGATGAATGGCAGCGGCTTGTACGGTTCACCAGTGACGTCGTATTCCTGCACGAGGTTACGACGCATGATCTCCGTGTTGTAACCATCGATATTGCGCACGCCCCAACCGGCCAGGTCCTTATAACGCTTTTCCATTTCCGAAACTGCCCACTTGAGCGAGCGCGCCGCGAGCTTGGGATCGGTGATGATCGGAGTTGCCAGATGCGGGATGTCGGCGTAGAGGCCGAGCTCCAGGCGTTTGGGATCGATCAAGATGAACTTCACTTCATCCGGACGAGCCCGATAGAGAATGGAAACGATCAGGGAATTGACGCCGACGGATTTGCCGGCACCCGTCGTTCCGGCGATCAGCAAGTGGGGCATTTTCGCCAAATCGGCGACGTAGTTCAGCCCATCGATCGTCTTACCCAACGCGATCGTCAGTTTGGAACCCGATTCGCGGAAGGCCCGCGACTCAATCACTTCGCGCAGGAATATCGTTTCGCGCCTGGGGTTCGGAACCTCGATGCCCACGTGCGGCTTGCCCGGCATGCGGTCGATGCGAATCGACTCGGCCTTGAGCGCCAGACAGAGATCATCAACCAGGGAGACGACGCGCGAGTATTTCACACCCGGATCGGGTTTGAATTCGTAGGTCGTAACGACTGGCCCGGGACAGATGTGCTTGATCTGTCCGGTGACATTGAACTCCTTGCACTTTTCCGCGAGTCGCGTTGCGAGACCCAGCAGTTCAGCATCAGCTTGTTCACCGGGAGGAGGCGCTTCGTTCAGGAACTCGAGGGGCGGCAGGGTGTAGTCGGTGTAATTTGCCCGCCTCGCGCGGTCTGCGTCGAAAGGTAGTTTGCCGGTGGCGGGTGCCTCAGCCTTGGTGCGCAGGACCGAAGCCCCCTTAACCATCTCTTCAGCTTCCAGTTCTTCGACAGGAGTCATCGCACTGCGGCTGCCGGGGAAAATCGAGCGACGACCGGAGCGGCTTTCTACGACCGTAGCGGCAGCAAGGCCGACTCCGGCGGCTGCGGCTCGCGCTGGTTCACTCGCAGCTGTATTTAAGACTGTCGGACCCAGGTCAGCTTCACCTCGAATGACCGAAGTGGTTGATGTCACCGTGATCGCGTCAGGCTGCTTCATGAATTCAGCGACGCGTTCAGCAGGGCTCAGCTCCTTCGCTTCTTTTAGCGCGCCTCGGGCTGCCTCTTGTTCGGCTTTTAAGGCGGCCAGTTTTTCCTTACGTAGCCGGGCTTCTTCGCGTCGCGCTGTTCGCCACGCAGCGAACTTTGCAGGCACTGTGCGAAGGAAAGCGAAACGATCACCGACCGCGGCGACCAGCTTTTCGTAGAGGCCGATGAAAGAGAAGTTAGTTGCCAGTAACAATCCAGTGGCGGCAATCGCCATCAGGAGCACCGTGGCGCCCACGGTGTTCAAGCCACTGGCGAGCACGCGAGCGATCAGCGTTCCAATCAAGCCGCCAGGCTGCAAACTCGAGTCAAAAATCGGAGGAAGGCTGGAAATGGAAAGCAGGGCCGCCGCTGAGAGGAGGAGCATCACCAATCCCAACAGGCGATAGAGCGGCGCGTGGATGCTGCGAGTCCGAAAGCGCCGCCACGAAGCAGCAAGGAAAAGCACCGGCAACAAGTAGGCAGCTAGTCCGATGAACTGAAATAGCGCTGCGGCAACGGACGCGCCAATGGCGCCCGCCCAATTATTTGTTGCTGACTGCCCTGCGGAGTTCCATGAAGGATCGTTAGGGTTGAAGGCAGCAGAGACAAGACACAACAAGAGGAGCAGACCCAGAGCGAGAAAGAGGATCGCTACGATCTCATTTCGCCGGCTGTTGCGTGGAGTGATGATCCGCGCCTTCTCTTCGATGTGAGTAGTTGCCATAAAACTCCTGGAGCGACGATCGCGTTTGTGGCGGGCCCAGTTTACGCTGCTTTCTTCGCCAGCAGATAGGCCTTTATGAAATCGTCCAGGTCGCCACCGAGGACCGCATCAACATTCCCTCGCTCCAGTTTTGTCCGTGTGTCCTTTACTAGTTGGTATGGAGCGAGGACATAGCTTCGGATCTGGGAGCCGAACGAAATCTCTGCTTTGTTGGCTTCCAGCTCTGCGGTATCGGCGCGACGCTTCTCAATTTCAAGTTCGTAAAGCCGCGAACGGAGCACTTGCATCGCTACGGCGCGATTCTGATGTTGTGATCGTTGATTCTGACACTGCACCACGATGCCGGTGGGTGCGTGGGTGATTCGGACTGCTGAATCAGTGGTGTTGATGTGTTGCCCGCCGGCGCCGGTGGCGCGGTAGGTATCTACTCGCAGGTCTTTGTCGTTGATTTCGACTTCAATGTTTTCGTCAATTTCCGGGTAAACGAAAAGGGAAGCAAAAGAAGTGTGACGCCGGGCAGCTTGATCGAAGGGCGAAATACGCACCAACCTGTGAACTCCCGCTTCGGCGGCCAGCAAGCCATAGGCGTACTCGCCCTCCACGCGGAACGTTACGTTCTTCAAACCTGCTTCTTCACCGGGCTGGTAATCAATGATCTCAGTCTTGAATCCGCGTTGCTCGGCCCATTTGAGATACATGCGCAGGAGCATCTCGGCCCAGTCCTGCGATTCCGTTCCTCCCGCGCCCGGATGGATGGTGCAGATGGCGTTGAGCTGATCGTTCTCTCCGGCAAGCAGCATCTCTGTTTCTGCCAGGCTTAACTCATGCTCAAGACGCTTGAGCAGTGAACGCAGTTCTTTCAGCGATTCCTCGTCTTCTTCAGCAAATTCAAAAAGCACTCCCGCGTCACTGATCTGAGATTCAAATTGCTCCTGACGCTGAATCTTCTTCTCCAGGATGCTCCGCTGTTGCAGCAACTTCTGAGCGGCGTCCTGATCGTTCCAAAAGTCCGGCGACGACGCTTCAGTCTCAATACGCTTCAGTTCTTCTCGGGCTCTGGGGACATCAAAGAAACCTCCCGAGCTGCTCGGTACGCATCCGCAGATCTTCAAATGAGTTTCTTAAATCCTGAATTGATAAAGTCTCGATCATTATTCACCCTTTAGCGCTTTCCCCCTTCTGAAGCTGAAAGACGCTGCCAACAAAATAACGCTAATCACTGCGCAAACGATCGCAAAAACGTCGCCGTGGGTCGAATAAAAAGTATTGCCGCCGGGATTGCGCGCGATTCCCCAGGTTCTCACCGCTGTCTGGAATCCGCCCGTCGCGTCCTGCACCTCACCGTGAGGTGTGATGTAAGCCGTGATGCCCGAGTTAGTCACTCTCAGCAGCGGCCGATTGTTCTCTACCGCGCGGAAGATTGCATTCCCGAGATGCTGACGCATCACCGCGGTTGGCCCAAGGTAACCATCGTTGGAAATATTGATCAGCACGTCGGCCCCGCTAACTGTGAAGCGTCGTGCGATCGATGGATATGCCGATTCGATGCAGATGAAAACGCCGGCTCGAACCGGACCCACCGGCATCAGTACGTACTGCGTGCCAGGTGTGAAGTCACCAACGATTGCTGTTATCAAATTTGCTCCCGGCATCCAATGCGGAAGCGGCACATATTCACCAAACGGCAGCAGGCGAATCTTATCATACTGCGCGATCAGACTGCCGCGCTCATTTACGAGCACCGCTGAGTTGTAGATCGCTTCATTCGCAGCTGTCTCCTGCGAGTTGAGGAGCAGCAAGGTATTGCCCTGGACAGCAAAACTTGTCAGCAGCTCTCTCAGCTGAGCGTCGTTTCCATAGGCGAAGTTCATCGGCGACTCAGGCCAGACCACGAGCCTCGGTTTCCCGTCCGACGGAAGTTGCTTGAGGGCATCATTAGTAAGGGAGACGTGTCGCTTGATCAGTTCTTCCATTTCGCCGCTCGTCTTCACGAGAGTCATCGGCACGTTCGGTTGAAGTGCAACGACCATCACTTCCGCGTTTGAGTTGGCGGCACTGGCCTGGGCCGTAGCGGGAGGCAGCGCGGCGGTCTTGTAGGCGACGAACTCCACGAGGCCCACCGCAAGAAGGACCGCTGCCGCCAGGGCTACTGCGCGCTCGTTGCGCTTTACCAGCGCAAACGCGATAGCACCGTTTGCACATACCAATACAAACCCAACTGCGTACACGCCGCCCCACCGCGCCGGCTGAATCAAGATACTGTGATAGGCCTGCGAATAACCGACAGCGTTCCAGAGCTGCCCAGTCAATTCAAGTCGTGCCCACTCAAAAGCGACCCAAAGGATGGGCGCCAGAAACAGAGCTTGCGTCCCCCAATTTTTAATCGCGCGAGCGAGCACGAGCGCAAACATTCCGGGGAAGATGCCTACTAAGAGCGTGACCGGCACGAGCAACAGAAACGCGATCGGCCGGGGAATCCCGCCGTAGTTGATCATTGAGAACGTTAGCCAATAACACGAGCCATAGAAGAAGGTGGTGCCCGCCAGCCATCCCAGGAAGAAGCAGCGTCGTGGCTGCGGTCTCCGCGCGACTACGCCGAGGAGCGGAACCAGTCCTACCCAGGCGAGCGGCCAGAGTTCGAAATCGGGAAACGAAAGAATGAGTAGTACAGAAGTAGTTACCGCAAGGACCCAATCAGTGAGAGTGAGGTTGCCAAGGCGAGGCCGCGTGGAGACACGGGAGCCTGAAGGTTCTGCAACGCGTGGGGCAGTCGAAACAGCATCCTGCATTCTGCGGTAAGTTTAGCAAAAGGCTGATTGACACGCTAAAGGCTGTCTCAGGTTGCAGCTTGAAATCCGCCCAGGTGCGATTGGAAGTGAGAGAGAAAACTTTTCCTGAAATATTTTTCACCGTGCGCACTTGCGAGGCTGAGCGAAGACCAAAAAGGGTATTTGGAACTAGATAAGCCAGAAAACGTCACTGTCAGAGTGACAAAATTCGTCTGAAACTGCCCGATCAGTGACTGCTTGACCGAACAGCAGGTGTGGCAAACGTGCTCCCTTCGGCAAAAGGATATTCAGTTTCTTGCTTGTGAAAAAGTGGCCTCCAGACGCGGGAGAACCCAGTCATTGCTGACTGGGTTCACTTAAAGGGGGGAAGTCTGAAGGGCTGCTCGGCGGGCGGCTGGCGCAGCGGCAGGCGGCGCTCAGAGGGGGGTTGGCGGCGGGGGCACGTTATGACTTTACTTTGGTCTCCCGTGCTTGCCGAGATCTCTTAGAGCACCTTGCATGCCACACAAAACAATTTCTGGAAGTCCACGCTGATTCGGTATTACACGGTCGCGAAATTTCTTCGCGAAAGTTTTTCCCAGTTCTCAGTTGCCACTCGGAAAAATCGGCCGCCCAAACGCGGGAGAACCCAGTCATTGCTGACCGGGTTCGAGTTTCGAAGGGTTAACTGAGGGGCTGCTCGGCGGGTGGCTGGCGCAGCGGCAGGCGGCGCTCAGAGGGGGGTTGGCGGCGGGGGCACGTTTCGACTTTACTTTGGTCTCCCGTGCTTGCCGAGATGTCTTAGAGCACGTCTTGTGCCAACGAAAAGTTTTTTTGAAAACGAGAAGGCATTAGTCCTGTGGGGAGACACAAAGCAGAGTGCGCGTTGGTAGGAGTTTAGCGAGCGAGGTTTACTGTTTACAGATCGCGTCTAACGATCAGCAAGTGATCTTGAAGAGCAACTACACGTACTCTCAGTTTTGACGCTATCTCAATTCCGTCAAACGAGCGAGCGCGCCAAAGCTCATTAAATATCAGAACGGAACCTTCCGGATCCAGTTTCGACTCAACCAGACCAACCGCTCCCACGATGTGCAGTTCTCCGGTTCCGGACTTCTTATGTTTCCAGAGTGCGAGTACGACTGCCGAGAGCAGCGCTCCGATAACGCCTAACATGATGAAGATCGAATAAGGACTCATTCGTTAACCGCGATCAATCTTGATGGGACGTTCAAAGTTGGGAATGTTGCCGCTCTTTGGAGTGCGGAGACCTGTCGCCGCTTTGGTCTTCGGCGGCCTGACGACGTCGTCATCACTTGACTCAACTGCACCGTGGCCGCGACAGGGCGCGACGGGCTAAAACGCCGCGGTGTCGGTGCACTCCAAAAGAGAAAGGGCGATCCCACGTCAGGATCGCCCCATCTTATCTCACCTTGAGCTCTCAGTTCGTGCGTTGCCCTAATTCTTACCCATTGTTACCTGACGTTGGAGGGCAATCGCCTCCTGATTGTTTGAGTCAATGGTCATCGCAGTTGCAGCGTACTTGGTAGCCTCGCCTCGATCACCACGATCAAGAAAGATCCTACCCAAAAGAATATGCGCATCGATCAGCTTCGGGTCCCAAAAAATTGCGGTCTTCAGGGCCGCAATCGCTGCCTCCTGATCGCCGCGACGGAGGTTGATGCGGCCGCTCAATAGATAGGCTTCGGCGTTGGTTGGTTCCACCATCACCACACGATGCAACTCCGGGAGGGCCTCATCATCGCGTCCGGCGCGGTAGAGTTCGCGTGCTTTTGCCAGTAGATCCTGCGTTGGTGATCCGGCGTCGAGGTTCGCTTCGACGGCCCTCTTACGCATCAGATCAGCGAGATCGTCGCGGTTCAAAACATTGCGCATCAGCAGAGAAGCGTTACTGATCGTCTGTGACTTCTGCCACTCCGTTTGCCACTTCGCGTAATTCTGCAGGTAATGTCGCGCCTGATCATCGGCTGCCGTGGCAGCTTCGGCCTTCCCGACTTTTTCCAGCGACTTCGCAAAGAGAAAATAAGCCTGCCCATCTCTCGGGTTCGCCGTGATTACCGGTCGCAATTGATCTGCGACTTCGGCGTACTTGCCCGCAAGGAAGAGGGCGACTGCATAATTGAAATGGACCATCTGATCGTCAGGCGCCGACTCTGCCGCGCGCGCCAGAAACGATGTACCCTGGGCCAACAACCGCGCGCGCTCATCGTCCTTCTTTTCTTCGCGCGAGGCCTGGACTGCGACCGCACCAGCGTTGTTATAGATTCCAATCAAAGGCATATCTGCAGACAACGGGACGAGTGCGGCTAAAGCATGTCCGTGATCACCTAGTTTCGCGTAACCAAGTCCCGCATAGAACGCCGCCTCCGTGTAGTGCGGATCCTTCTTCTGGAGCTTCGTGAAGTACTCCGTCGCATCCTTCCACTTTCCTTCGATCATGTAGAAGCGGCCCAACTCAAAAGCGGCCTGCGGATACACTGCACCGCCGTTCGCATCCCCATAGAACTTAAGCGCGTTCTTCAGGTAGTTAGCACGTTTCGGATCGCGCTCACTGAGCTGCGCGCCTTTTACATAAGACTCAAAAGCGCGCTGCGGAATCTTTGTGGCTTCCTGCACGAGTTGGTTTTGTGAATACGGAAGCGCTTTGTCACGTTGATAAAGGATTTGATACGCGAGCCGACCCTGGATGTTTTGCAGCGTCGTCAGCAATCCACCGAAATCAAACTGACGAGTGGCCCACGTGCCGTCCAGAAGTTCACCAAGATTGCGACCCTCATTGACCTTGATCACGCGCGCGGTCACTTGCACGTAGGCATCGCCCGCTACCTTGTCGTCAGCTTTCGCATCGGCTGCCGACGCACTCTCGGTGACCGAGTAAGTGCCGATCACGATCAACGTTGCTTTCGCTTCGCGCGCGAGCTTGATTGCGGTCGCACGCGAGGGAATAACAGTCTGGGGCAATCGCAAACGTTGATAAGCGAGTTCACGCTCGTCATTGGACACAACGATCAGACCGGGTTTGTTCAGCAACTCCGCTACGGAGTTTGCAAAGCTCTCGCCGACCCAATTGTATTCCGGCCGACTCGAAGTGTTTTCAAATGACAGGACCATCACGACTTCGCCGCCAGGGTTTTGCGCGACGGCGGTGAGGAAAGAACCAGTAAAAAGCAGCCCTATAGCCAGGCCGGTAACGAATTTTTTAATAGCTGTAATTTGCATCAAGTCTCAAAATCCCTCGAACATTAACTAAATCGCCTGCCGGGGTAGGATGCCCGGAAGGCATCCCCGGTTGGTCAGTGGCGATTCTAACCTTACTGTCCGCAGCATTGGGCCACATCGGTCATCATTGCCGTCAGGGGATAATTGACTCTAACAGAAAGGGGGCTTGAGCCTGAAATGGGGCTTCCGAAGGTCATCGCTCAGCATTGCGCTTGATGGTCTTCAGTATGTCCCGCCGGAGCAGGCCGCTGAAGGACCCGACGAATAGCCAATACAACTTAAATCTTTTTCGACTAACTTCATCGAGGCAAAGCACCCGCGTCTCGGTCGCTAACAAGGTCGAATGATCGGGCAAGTCACTAACGGAAAAGTTCCACGCCGCCTTCGCGAAGCCAGGCTCATGAAAGTTGCGGTATTCTTCGGCGGTCAGGCGACACAATCCTCCCGCAACTGTCCAGAAGCGCCCTACCAATCCGAGTAACAACTCTTCGTTCGGCGTTTCGCCGAGAAGGATAAACCGCATCTTCAAGAAATCGTCGAGTGTGAAATTTCCCTGAACGGGCATCCCGCGCAGTCGCATGAGGCACATCGTTAACCTTGCACCGCGAAGATCGAGTTTGCGAATTTCTGCGTAAACTTTTTCCCTTGGCGCCCGAACCCTGATCTCATGTTGCTCTCGAACATCATAAGTCGGGAGCGTGTCGTCAATCAGCATGCTTGCATGATAAAGGAATGCGTTGAGGAGAAGCCAAGTGTTTGTGCTTATGGAAGGTTGAGCTTCACAAGTTTCTGATGGACAACAAAACACTTCCTTTAGTTCAGCCATAGTGTGAATCAGACTCTCAATGGCCAAACTGAACAGAAGCACTAGTTTTCAGTCTCTTAACAAATTTAACGCGACCTCCATCGTTTCGGGACACTTGCAGTTGATTCTATCCTCCTGCAAGAAGAGTTCGCTGCGAGAGGAGATGTGCTGGTGATCTTTAGAACGTTGGGTAGCACGAAGGAAAAGGTCTCTGCGATCGGGGTAGGCGGATGGCACTTGAGTTTGAAACCCGTCTCAGAACAACTCAGCCTGCGTATCGTCCGCACTGCAATCGACCGCGGGATCAACTTCCTCGATAACTGTTGGGACTACAACGACGGCGAAAGCGAACGTCGCATGGGCAAGGCGCTCGCCGACGGTTATCGTGATCAGGCGTTCCTCATGACCAAGATTGACGGACGCACCAAACGGGAAGCGACGAAGCAGCTGGATGAATCACTGAAGCGACTCAAAGTCGATACCATCGACCTGGTGCAACATCACGAAGTCCTTCGTTACGAAGACCCCCATCGAATTTTTAGCGAAACGGGTGCCAACGCTGCGCTCGTCGAGGCGCGCGCGGCGGGCAAGCTTCGTTACATTGGCTTCACTGGACATAAAGATCCGCACATACACCTGCACATGCTGGAGGTCGCCGCTGCACACGGGTTCAAGTTCGACACCGTGCAGATGCCTCTAAATGTGATGGATGCTCACTACCGCAGCTTTGAGAAACTGGTTGTTCCGGAACTAGTGAAGCAAAAGATCGGCGTGCTGGGAATGAAAAGTATGGCGAACGGCATTCTGCTGAGATCGAAGACTGTAACGCCGGTAGAGTGTCTGCACTACGCTTTGAGTCTGCCAACCTCTGTCGTAATAACGGGCATCGACAGCATCGAAGTTCTCGACCAGGCCTTTTCAGCGATTGAGTCGTTTCATCCTTTCACCGATGACGAGCGCGCAGCTTTGCTCGCGAAGACTGCGGCGGCCGCGGCGACCGGTCTTTACGAACCGTTCAAGACGACGTCGATCTTCGACGGCACCGCACAGAATCCCGAGTGGCTCGGCGAAGAACCACCGGAAGTTCAGCAGCTGATGCAAGCGTGACGGCGCGGGGGTCATTGTGCGCAAGCTGCTGAGGTAATGTCGTCGATGATGGACCACAGGAAGAATTAGGTGCGGCAGTTAGATAAGATTGCGGAACACGAGGATCAGACCGACCAGGCCGGCAGAGAGAGTGAAAGACCATTCAACCAGGGCGACCGGACGTTTGAAGATGTGGCGGAATATCACCATGCCACTCTTCCATCCGTCTTGTTGGTACAACGGAAAGAGATTTCCCACTGCTAACGCAAGGTTGAGTGTGCTGAAGAACGTGCCCCACGTGATGGCGCCAAGGACGAGATTCACGGCGATGCCTGCGAGCAGGACGAACAATTGTTGGAAGAGCGGCCGCGTCTGCAGGACCGACATGTCCATGCGGATGAACGCGCCGACAGGAAATAGTCGGAGTTGATAATCAACACCATTGCGACGAAACCCAAAGAGTTTAGGACCCCAGCCGAATCCCGCCTGAGTAACTGGAACCCGACAGAACCGAGCTGCGATGAAGTGCCCCATTTCATGAAGCACGAGCGCTCCGACAAAACTCAAGGTGATATAGATTGCGGAAAGAAACATTTGCTGACCTGCCAATTGGATAATTTTTCAGAGGTACTGAACAATTCAAACCTGCCGCGCGCCTAGGACGACTGACGCTTGTCACCTACTCGATCAAACATGAAGGACGGCAAGGCAGCTTCCAAACGGGTGACGTGCTGATTAAAGACTCCTGCCGCAAACACAAGAGGGCGGTTGACTCCTGCTGTGCGTTACCGAGTTGGGCAGCGCACTGGGGATGGAGGTTGAAGTTTCCAGCCACTCGTTTGACTGTTCCGTTAATGTCCCGATTGCAGTGATCACAAATGATTCGCATGTTCCTTCTCCTTACGTTGGAAGCGCGCCTTGCAACTAGGTCGCGCACTCTTGTTAGACATATCACACGGTATGCCACGGCGTGTCCGATTCAGGAATGCGAATTTGCTGAACAACCTGAGTGATTCGAGGTGACGGGGAGCTCGCTGGAGTGGATGAAACTCAGAATGTGTTCAGGATGAAGCGTCAATCTGAGCAGACGTTCAGAATGATTGCTGTTCAATAGCACTCGCTATGGCAATTCTGTGAGGTCCGTTGCAACGGCGATAATGCACATCGCAATCGCCTCAGGCCGAAAGAGTTTCAGGAACGCGATCCGAGAAACCGCCCGCCCCTTCTTCACCTGTCCAGGAATCTTAGAAGAAATTGTTAAAAAGCCGTCCATAGTTGCCCGCGTTGATCCGCGGCTCATTACTCTGCGCTGCTCCTGCCTCCCGCTGCCTGCCAAAGCTCCCAGCGCCGACTGTGGTTATCACGGTTCAGTTCTGTGGCGGCTGACATTACCGCAATCTGCCCCACGTCCCAGGATTAGCCCGTACCAATCGAGGGCCTTCCCTCTACAAACTACGGAGCTGATGCCATGACGATAGACCTAAACCCATCAAGAGTGCGGGCCATCTGCCTGCTTCTAATCGCGATAACTATTGTGAGCGTTTCCTTCACCGCACGAGCGCAGGAAACGGACTCAACGAAAGCGCAGGAAGACAAAACGCTTTCGCCCTACTTTTTTGTGAACGGAGACCCGAACGTCGATCAACTGCCACTCAAGGACACGCGTGTTGAAATAGTTGTATCGGGAGTGATCGCGGACGTGACGGTATTGCAAACATATCGAAACGAAGGCTCGCGCCCGATCAACGCCACGTATGTCTTTCCTGCATCGACCCGTGCCGCGGTCTATTCAATGCGCATGCGAATCGGCGACGAGGTCATCGTTGCTAAGATTAAGGAACGTGAGGCGGCAAAACGGGACTTCGACACCGCGAAGAAGGAAGGGAAGAGCGCGTCCCTGCTGGAGCAAGACAGGCCAAATGTGTTTTCGATGAGCGTGGCCAATGTGATGCCCCAGGAACAGATTGAAATTGAGCTCCGGTATACAGAGCTCCTGGTGCCGACAAGTGGAGTGTATGAAGTGGTCTATCCGACCGTTGTCGGTCCTCGATATTCTTCCGGCCAGGAATCTGCAGCGCCGAAAGCGAACCACTGGGTCAAGAGTCCGTACTTCCATCAGGGGAGTAAGCCAAGTAGCACGCTACACATTTCAACGCGGATCTCTGCCGGTGTTCCGATCCGCGACTTGTTCTGTCCATCACACAAGATTTCTCCCCAATGGCAGAGTGGAACAGTGGCCGACCTAACGCTGGACGATGCGGATCCATTCCGGGGAAACCGTGACTTCGTTGTGCGCTATCGCCTGGCTGGCGATCAAATCGCATCTGGTCTAATTCTTTATCAAGGCCAGGACGAAAACTTCTTTCTTTACATGGCGCAACCACCGGTGCGCGTGACGACCGACGACATCCCGGCCCGAGAGTTCATCTTCGTGGTGGACGTTTCCGGCTCGATGGATGGTTTCCCGCTAAACACTTCCAAACAACTGCTGAAGGATCTGATCGGACAATTGCGACCAACGGATTTCTTCAACGTCGTCTTGTTCGCCGGGGACTCGAACGTGCTGTCGCCCAAGTCGCTGCCGGCAAACCAGCAAAACATTTCAGCCGCGATTCGCCTGCTCGAACAGCAGCGCGGTAGCGGCGGGACCGAATTGCTTCCAGCAATCAAGGAAGCTCTGAATCTTCCGCGCGAAGCAAACATCTCGCGGAGCGTCGTGCTGATAACTGACGGCTACATTTCCGCCGAGCAGGGAGTTTTCGATTACATTCGCGAGAACCTGAACCAATGCAATGTGTTTGCGTTTGGAATCGGTTCCTCGGTGAATCGCTATCTCATCGAGGGTGTGGCGAAGGCCGGAATGGGTGAGCCCTTCATCGTGACGCAGGAATCGGAAGCGCCGACGATCGCCGCTAAGTTTCGTGAATACATTCAGACGCCGGTCTTAACGGACATCAAGTTGTGGTCCAACGGTTTCGAAACATACGACGTGCAGCCGGCTAAATTTCCTGACCTGCTGGCCCAACGACCGTTGATTCTTTTCGGCAAATGGCGTGGACCGGTAGCCGGGACGTTCGAGTTGCGCGGAAAGACCGGCCGCGGCGATTACGCGACCAGTTTTGATGTCGGAGGCGTCCAACCGCAAGAATCGAATCGAGCCCTGCGCTACTTATGGGCCCGCTCTAGAATTGCCGAGCTGTCCGATTACGGGTCTGGCAGTGTTTCCATGGAGAAGGTCAGAGACATCACTGCCTTAGGTCTGAAGTACAACTTGCTAACTCAGTACACGTCGTTCATCGCTGTTCGCGAAAAGGTGACGAATTCCCAGGGGTCGGCCGATGACATCGAGCAGCCGCTGCCTTTGCCGTTGGGCGTGAGCGACATGGCTGTGGGAAGTGAACCGGAACTCGTTTGGTTGATTGCTGCGACATTATTCGTGGCGCTGACGATTGTATTTCGCCGGAGGCGGCAGCGTGCTGTCAGTGCTCTGTAAGCGGCTGCGCGCAGGTCGTGTCGAGCGGGGTGCCAACGGTGTGGCATCCCTTCAAATCACGGGTCGCTTCAAGAGCTCCGGAGGAGCAAAAATGTTTATAGAAGCATTTCTAAATTCTAGTCGCGCTCCGGAGGAGCGCAATGTGTCAACCCATCTGCCTGCGAGAACATCTCGCTCCGCTGATGCGAAAATAACCTTGTCGACCGGTCCTTCTATAAACATCAGGTCCCCACGGGACAAAGGCAATACCAAACCTCCACGAACGCATTGGACCATTAGGGCCCTACGTGCTGACTACCTGCCCGGAAGGATCTTGTCCACCAGGCAATACATTGAAGGTGCGATTGGCAGCGTGACCTTGAAACACCTCGCACAGTTCCTTGTCATCATCTCTTGCGCCACCGCGGTCAAGCTGTACTACTCAACCGCCAGCGTCGATCAGTTGCGATGGATCCTTGCGCCGACAACCTTCGCCGTCGAATTGCTTACCGGCTCTCGTTTTGAATTTGAATCACATGCCGGCTACATGAGCAGCGACCATAGCTTCCTCATCGCCGCGTCGTGCGCGGGGGTCAACTTCCTGATTACTGCATTCCTGATGCTTTCGTTGAGAACGTTGTGCCGAGGACGAGCGAAGACAATCGACTGGAGGTTGATCCCAACAACGGCGCTGTTCGCTTATCTTGCAACGCTGGTCGCGAACACTGTGCGCATCTCGATTGCGTTGTTGCTACGTAAGATGTCGTTCGAGGTTAGCTTGTTGAACCCAAATCAACTGCACCGCTTCGAAGGGATCTTTATTTACTTCGGGTTCCTGTTGCTCTTGTTCGTGATCGGTGAGAGGGTGAGCGAGCGGTACAGTTCAGAGAATTTATCAGGTTCCGCACGTCGACCAGGTATGTTCCGGGGATCGCTCTTTCCGCTGCTGGTCTACTACGTGATCACCTTAGGGATTCCTCTGGCCAACGGCGCGTCCCGAGAGGGAACTGACTTCCGGGAACACGCGCTCTTCGTGTTGGTGATTCCATTAGTTTTGCTTCTGCCAATCGTGATTCTCCTCAGACGCACCTGGCGAGCGCTTTGATCCCAATCTCACTTTGCCTTGTTCTCACTACGCTGCAACGTAAACAATGTGCCTCCCCCATCCCGTTTGGCCCAGGCGATCTCAGCGTCGATCAACATTGCGCGCGCCTGCATATTTGCCAACCCTCGCCCGTCCGCGTTCTTGATCGCTGCCGGATCAAACTCTCGACCATCATCTTCCAGCTTCAAGTTGAAAGCCCCCGCAGCCGACGCAGTCACTGCCATCCTCACATGCTTCGGCGCGGCATGCCGGCACAGATTGTTAACTGCTTCCTGCGTGATGCGATAGATCTGCATCTGCACGTTCGCCGCAAGCGCTGTGTGTTCTTCGAGGTCCTCATCGCAGACGAACTCGTATTCAAACTTCTGTTCAACTGGCGCGTTTCGCACAGCATGAGATAACGCAAACTCAAGAGCCGCCGAAAAACCGACGTTCTGTAATACCGAAGGACTCAGGTCTTCACAGATGCGCCTCACTTCCTGCGAGATATCTTCAATCTCGCCGCGTAAGGCGTTGGCGTCAACCGCCTGTTGCCGCGTGTTGCTTTCCATCGGCAACTGATCGGTCAATAGAAGTAGATGCCTTAGGTCAGCGAGTGTCTGGTCGTGCAAGTCGCGAGCGATGCGACGCCTCTCACGTTCCGCTTCGTTCGCAAGATTCAGCCGCGCGTCTGCCAGTTCATGGTTTGCAGTCGTCAGGGCAGCGCTTGTACGCACGATGCGCCTTCGCTCGAGCAGGGCCCAAAGCAACGCGAGTAGAGTCAACGCGAGCAGGATCGCGAGCGCCGTCGATGTCCAGGGGAACGGGGCGCTGGCAAGGTTGAACTCAAAAGACAGTGGCTCGGACGGAATCAAATCCTTGGTGAACGCACGCGCGGTCACGCGATACTTGCCGGGCTTCAATCCCTCCATCGCAAACTGCGACTCGCGCGAAAGGCGCTGCTTGATGGTTTTTCCCGCAGCGTCGGTCAGCACAAATGCATACTGAAACTGCTCCGGGAACGTACGACTGCTGATGGCATCCATGTCGATCAGCAAACTGTCCTGCGGATACTCGAGATTCAGTCCCGCGCTCAATTCTGCCGGCTGGTGAACGCGCTTGCTGATGATGCGAGTGGCGTAGAGCGTGGGCGTCGTATGACCCGGGCCATAGCGCACCACACCACGATTGGTAGCGATCAGGATGAGACTGCCATGATCCTGCGGCAATACCGCGAAGGCGTTTTGCGAAGGCAATCCCTGCTCGGAATCTAATTGTGAGACAACAGGACCGACGTCCTTGTCGAGTGAGATCTTAAGCAGACCGGAGCCTGTGGTCGCACACCAGACTGCCGAGCTGTCGGGTACAGCAGCAAGTGCACGTGCATCAACACGTGGGGAGGCAACCGAGCATTGGTTGTTAGTCTCACACCGGTAGACACCGCGTGCGGTCGCCACCCATAGCGTTCCGTCTCTCGTGCGAGTGAACGAGCGAACCGCAGCACCCTCGAATTGTGCGAATGCGGAATCGCTTTTGCTCTGCTGGCCATCGAAGAAGAGCACGCCGTCTTTCGCAGTGCCCACAATCAATTGTGAATCTCCATCGGCGAACAGACTGATCACTTCAGCCGATGAGCCCCTGGGCCAAACATTTTTGAGCTGGCCATCCTGGTACTGCTCAACGCCCCGACCGAAATTCGCGATAAACGTCTGTCCGCGAAATCGCGTGATGGCTCGCACGCCGCCTGGGGAGTCGGCCGCTCCCGAGCCCGTCGTGAAGTGCGTGAAGGTCAACGCTTCGGGTGGACTGTCAGCTGGCCGGCGCTGGCTCACATGGAACCCGCTTGCAGAGCCCACTAACAAATGACCGGAGCCGTCTTCCCCGAGTGCGTAGATGATGTTGCGCGCGAGTCTCTCAATGGCATTCCAGCGCTTCAGTTTGTCATCGTAGACAAATAGACCGCGATTAGTCCCGGCGAACAGAAGACCGTCTGACGTCTGGAAAAGCGTGCGCACGAAATTGCTTTCCGCAGTTTGGCCGACTGCTTCGACCCGCGGCGCGTTAGGATCGTAACGAGAAACGCCGCGATCAGTTCCGAACCAGATGACACCTTCACGATCGCCGAAGATCGCGTAGGTGCGATCCGAACGGAGCCCGCCTGCAGTACCGTCAAAAGTTAGTCGCTCAACCTTACTGCCTGAGAAACGAAAGACGCCGCCACCATCCGTTCCGACAAGCATCTCTTCACCTACCGGCTCAATGGTCAGCACCGTGCCTGTTCGCGCTGGATTTCGTTTCAGCCCGTCGTAGGTTCCCGTGAAAACTCCAGGCTCCTCTTTTTTGGCACGCGCTCCGACCCAGAGTTGTCCTTTGCCGTCCGCCGCAAGTGCGCGCACAAAAAAACCGGCTGGCTTGGATTGGATTTGGGAGACATTGCCATTCTCAATCACGAACATCCCGCTACTAAGTGAGCCGGCAACAAGCTTGCCGTCGAGTGTGGCGAGACTCGTGATGACCAGAGGTCCCGGGCTCGTCTTATCGGCGCTCTGCAGGGGCGGCGACAATAGCGTGTGAACTTCGATAGAGCCATCTGGCTTGGCCCGGCATTCGAATACGTTGCCTTGTTCGGTAGCGAGCAGAACACGCCCCGAATCGGGAATGAGGATGGCCGTAATCGCGTTTCCGGCGGTGGCTTCGATGTTTTCAATTCTACTGCCGACGATTCGAGCGGCGCCTGAGTCTGTGCCAATCCAAACCGTACCGTCACGATCGGTTTTAAGGGAAAGTACGCGGCTGCCAGGCAGCGCGGGATCTTTTATGACCTGCGTTCTGCGACCGTCAAATTTCGCGAGTCCGCCTTCCGTTCCAAACCACATACTTCCGTCAATTCCCTGCGCGATCGCTCGCACACGATCCGATGGCAATCCATGAAACAAAGTCACGGCGCCCCATTGATGCAGACCGCTGACAGGGGTTGGTGAGGGTGAAGGTGATGGAGAAGGGGACGGTGACGGCGACGGGCTCAGGGAAGGAGCGAGTTGCGGCGTGTCCGTTTGGGCCAGGGAGAAGGCAGGAGGCAGAAGGCAGAAAGCGGCCAGAGCTAAAAACAGAAGCGGAGCCGTGGGGACACGGAGACGCGGGGGTCGAGGTGGAACCAGAGGGAGCCCCTTGCTCACGGCCCTTCTTCGCCTCCGCGATTTGAGCGCCCGGCAGTTTTTTTGTCACCGTGTCGCCCCATCTCATTGTCTCCCCGTCTCCCTTTCTCCGGGTCTCCGCGTCTCACTACCCCCGCTTCACGCTTCTGCTCCTCAAGAAATCGCTTACGGTCACGCTCGGTCCATCCTTCCAAGTCGGCCGCGGCTTTCTCGAGTTCGTCATTGTTCAGCAGACCGCGTCTCAACGCTTCGCAGAACGCGCGTGTGCGGATGTTATAAGCGAGCTTGTCGTACGCTTCATGCTCGGTGCCTTCGGCGGCAGATACGAAAAGCTTCTCGTACAGAGTCGCCAGGCGGCTTTCAACTCCGCGGAGACTCAGCGAACACTTCCGCGCTATCGCCCAGTTGGAGAGACCGAGCGCGAGGTAGTACAGGGCTTCGGCTTCAAACTCGGTGAGCAGTGGTCGCTTGAATGAATCTTTGAAAGCGGGATCGATCATGTCCGCGCCGTCGTCGAGAACAGCGGCGACAAAACGAAGAAAGCGAGCTTCAGGATTGTTCTTGTGAATGAAACCGTAAGCGGGCGGCGGATCAACTGACTTAACGATCTTGCGAATCTCGTTAATGTAGATCTCGTGAGGGAACTGGGTCCAGAAGATGATGCGCGCTTCCGGAAACTCCTGCCAGATCGCGCGCGCAGCTTTCACGCCCGAGAGCTTTGGCATTTGAATGTCGAGAATACAGACGTCCGGTCGGCTCTCGAGCGCGAGTTTCACGGTCTCCTCACCGTCGCCGGCTTCCAGTAGCGGCAAATGTGACGGAAACTCCTTCTCCAGAATTTCGCGCAGGTAGTGGCGCTGGGCCACGTTGTCTTCGGCGATCAGGATAGACATAGGGTTAATGTTGCCGGCGGCGCATGAAATTGTACTTCAAATGGATCGCACACTGGCTACTTGATTTTCGGAACGGTGGGCACCGAGCCTCAGCAATAAAAGAAGTTTCACCACGACTCAAGATGCAACACGCGCTCTGGATCAGACAATGTGGGTTGCCACACTCGTCCATGGGCCTTGCGCGAAATCGAGCGCTGTAGTGATGAGTCTAAATCCGCGGAGCGGATGGCAGCATATTAGCCTGGGTAGAGCGCTGCGTAACCAGAAGGAATTGGCCATTCAGAACGACGAAACCCGCGAAGCGGCGATAGTGGCAACCACTGTCACCCGCTCCACGGGTTCACTGTTCCTTGCAACTTCTAACCTCGTGTTCCGCTGCGCTCCGCCCCAGGCTCTATGCTGCCAATCACGCCGCGGGCTCGGCTCCCTGCAACGTCCTCACTACATCGTCTGCCTGTCACTCGGACTTTTTGTGCAAAGCCGCGTCAATTTTGTGTTCGTCATGCAGAGATTCAAGGGCGTACGGGGTTGACTGGTTTGGCTGCCGGCAATGCCGGCCTTGGTATAGCGATCTTCGCATCGCACCGCCTCATGTCGGCCCTGCTGATCGTCAGCGTGTTGTTCCCTTTATTCGACTCGACGATCTTCGACTTCACGTCACGCACGTATATTCCTAATGGACCAGTGCCCTGACGATAGGAGGGGTCGGCTATCGCTTGAAACTTGAATGCTCTGTCGACTACGAACGCAAGTGTAAAACCGCTGCCGCTCATGGGTCGATATTCCAACCATTTCTCCTCGCCAGTTTTCAATCCAGCAAGCTTGTCGACATCCCAAAAGCCTGACTCGTCGGAATAAATGATGTACTTGATTCCCAGTTCAAACGGGTCGGCATCTCTGTCTCCGATGTTTGCGATCAGCACTCTCAAAGTTTCGGAAGGTGTAGCCGGAGCCTCGGCAAGACACATGTCTTTGATTGTCAGATCGGGAAGGACTCCCGTTGACACTCCGGAAGGTTCATCGATCAGTTGCACTTCCTTCAAAGCATCTTTTTCTGAGAGTACGTGCTGCCCAGTCTTTACTGCCGCATTTTCAGCAGGACCCGCCGAGCCGGGATTTGAGATTGTTCGATCGCCGCGACCCAGGCCCGAAATCGGCCCTGACGCAGGTGCTCCTCCTTCGCAGGGCTTCATCAGACCTTGCGGCCCGTTGGAATTAACCACAGCGTTAATCGTGAAGCCGCCCGCTTTGACTCCCGTCAAACTCCTTTTCGCAGTGAACGAGCCTCCCGCGATCTCTTCGGGTTGCACGGTAATGGTTTGGGTCTCGCCGCCCTCCATACGCACAGTCCACGGGCTTGCATTCGTGAGCTGCATCGAGACGGGGCTGGTCACGCCGTTCAGGCCGGAGATGGTTGCACTCAACATCGTCTGCTCGCCGCGAATTAGATTTAGCTTGTCTGCAGCCAACCTGATCCCAAGACTCTGGTAGCTGCATTTGGCAACGACGTGATTCTGTTCGTTCACCACGATAGTTGCCCGGCCCACCAGGTTTGCAGGACTCTTGACCACAACCTTTCGCGGCGATTCCGCCAGGAACTGCGCAGTCTGATCTTCCAGCTTGATCCAGGTGTTATTGAAGTCGCCGTCGAACGGGCCGGCCACTGATACAGGTCTTCCCGCCTGGCCAAACTGCGGAGTCAAGTAACTGCCAACTCCATTCGGCGATTGTCCCGTTTTCGGTTTGTACGTATTTCCCTGGTGAATCGGAACGTTGCTCCGGGCGACCTCCTTGCCTTGCCGCGTCTTGAGGACTACGGGAACGAATTGAGTGGCGGGAGGGATAGACCACTTGCTTCCTGGAGTCTGCTGTCGCGGTGTCTCTTGTTTGGCCACTTCGACAACATAGCCGTTCAATGAATCTTCATTCTTCGCCTGTTCATCTTTGGTAGAGCCTTTGGGCTCCGCGATCACGGTACCGGAAATCGTGTCACCGGCAGCGATGTCGTCCGGCAGGTTTACACTGACGGTCCCCTCGAGGGTATCAAAGGAAGTGGTGGTCAGGCCGAACGCTGTCTCCGTTCGCACACGCAGCCCATTGACGTCTCCCATGGACATGTAGTCCTGCACAAGTTTCAGAGAGTTGGCAATCTTTTCCTGGAACTCCGTGCTTTCGCCGCGCGGGTCGTCAATGATACGACGAAGCATTGTGCGTATGTGTTGTAGCTCCTTCTCAATTGCTGGATTATTCGGGTCTACTCTACTTGCGCGGTTGGCGGCTTCTCGGATCTCCTGCAACTCGCTCCGTACGATCTCAACCTTCGCTAGTGACTCTGCTTCACTGAGCAATCCAATTAACGAGTTCAGAGATTGGTCACTCTGTCTTGTTTGCGCTTGGGCAGTAATGCGCGGCAGTGCAGCAAACACGAGTGCGCCGATTAGAAGCAGTGTCAGCGATTGACACAACAGTCGGGTGACAGCCGAGCACGGTTTTCCTGCCGAGCTCCGCTCTGTTTGAAAGTTACTCATCGCGTTCTCCATACAACTGTCAAAAGGCCGCTTTCGACTTCAATCAACTCCCTGGGGTGCGCTGACCTGTCGACGCTCTGGTCAGTGGCGGCCAGGCGCAGCTAGCGTGCGTTGGCGCAATCTTGAAGAGACCTGGTAGCCCTCAGTCCAGCAGTAGCTCAACGACGACACTCAAATATTGAAGTGCCTGAAATGCGAATCAATGTCTGGCGAGTGTTGTTGTCGAAAACTTCTCCCGCTACGACGCAGCCGCCGCCAGGAATTCCACCAGAGTTGACACCGCCGGGATGGGTTAGCAGCCCGATGAGTTCGGCCCGGCCGTTGTTATCGAAGGCTGATTGAGGAAGCTGGTCGGCGTTGAGATCAAAATAGGCAGTCTGGTTCGGATTAGTTATCCAAAGCTGCTGCATCACGATGTTGCCTTGCCTGTCGAAGACAGTCAGCTGCATCTGCTCGTGCGTTTCACAGCCAGCGTCCGCCGAATGAAAAGCACTGAACCGGAGAGTCTGTGCATGGGTGACGCCGCCTTGCACGACGCGTCCAACTTCATTGGCCGCCTCACGTACTTCACGGTTTTGGTCTGGAACGGCGCCACCCTTGTTTCCGATCGAGAGTATCGCGATGACAACAAGCGCGATCGGCACAAGCAATCTCCATCGCGTAGTTAGAGTTTTCATTTGCTCCTCCTTATTGCTTTCCAAATTGAGGTGAGCGGGGAAACGCGGTTCAATCGTCTCTGCGACATCGCGATAGCGGTTCACCCTCTATGTGAACCAACGTCTGGCGATTAGCGTCGCCGAAATTGAATATCTCTCCCGCGGCCACGAAGCCGCAGTTGTCAGGGGCGACATGCGGTCCGGATCCGGGAAGTGCTTGCACTATCCCGTTCAACTGGGCGCGGCCGGTGTTATCAAATGCCGAGGCGGGGAGCTGGGCCGCATTGAGATCGAAGAATGAGGATTGGATCGGGGCGTTGTTTTGATTCGGAGGAAACACATAGGTATTCGACCCGACGAGGTTTCCCTGGGAGTCGAACACTTTCAATTCCAAATTCACTCCTCCGGGATGCCCGCTCGCCAGGCGGGCAACATCAAATCGTAGGACTTGTCCCTGAGTGATGCCTCCCTGAATGATGAAGCCGACCTCGTCTGCCGCCTCCCGTATTTGCCGCGTTTGGTCCGCAACGGCGCCGATTCTGCTCCCTATTGAAAGAATCGCGACGGCCGCGAATGGAACAAGGGCAATCAGTCTCCATCGCCTGCTTAAGGTTTTCATCTGCTCCTCCTTATAGTTTCTGATCGAGTTCGGTTAAGCCGGGCTCACTCCCTGGTTTGCGAGTGCAACAGGAATACTCGGTCGGAATGCGATTGTCGCCGTCTAAACAGATAGGTAAGAACAGGAGGCAGGCGGCAGGAGGCAATAAGGCTGGAGAGCAGATCTTCCATTTTTCACCCTCATTTTCCCCTTTTCATTTTATGAGTGCGGTTCCGCAAGAGCCTCCCAACGACAAATGAGAAATGGAAAATCAAAATATGAAATGGAGAATCTTCTTTCAGTCTTATTGTCTTACTGCCTGTTGCCGGCCACTGCCTGTTTCACACTAGACGATTGCGGAGAGCTTTGGCGACGGCTTCTGATTTGGAGTGGACTTGCAGCTTCTCGTAGATGTTGCGCATGTGGAATGCGATGGTGGTGACTTTTACACCCTGAGCAGTGGCTGCTGTTTTGTAGTTGTAACCTTCGACGAGTAGCTTCAACAGCCGCAGTTCGTGTGGCGTCAGGTGATAGTCTGCTTTCTGGGGAGGACTAATCTCACGAAATAATTTGATTACTCGGCGGGCGACCTCCGGCGACATCGGCGCCCCGCCGCTCATCGCTTCCCGGAGACTTTCAATCAAGCGCGCCGGCGGAGTCTTTTTCAGCAGATACCCACAGGCGCCCGCGCAAAGCGCATTGAAGATCATCTCGTCGTCGTCATAGACCGTGAGCATCAGCAGCAACATTTCCGGGTAGCTCTCTTTCAGAAGCCGAATGCCTTCGATGCCGCTCATTCCCGGCAAGCCGATGTCGACCAGCATGATCTGCGGCAATCCAAAGCGGATCCTCTCCAGTGCTTCTTCCATCGAACGGAAACTGCCGATGCATTCATAACCGTCCGTGAATTTGATCAATGACGCCAGGCCCTCGCGGATGTCGCGCTGGTCTTCGACAATAGCAACTCTGATGATGGCCTGCTCCGAAGCTTCCTGGGGAGACGCTGCGGGCTTGGGTGCATTAACCATGGTTCTCACGACGGGTAGACTTCAAGTGGCGGGCAGAGACTACAACAGCGTTAAGGATAAGTCCCCGTCTAAACAGATAGGGGAAGTAGCCCTGATCTGGGTCTTGAACACTCACGCTCTTCACGGGGACTGCGGGCGTCTCGGCCGCAACGAGTTACGCAAGTTGCGAGAGATCGCCTCACGTACTCAACTTCAGTGGTAGTGTTCGCGCTACGCGTTCACTGCGGGCGGGACGCCTGCGGTCCCAGTAAGGAGGTCGAGTAGATAAATCAAAGTCGCGACTAAAGGGCGGCTTAAGATTCCTCTAACGCACCCGCCCATTTCGTTGACTAACCCTCGTGCCGAGAGGGATTTTCAACATCACTGTCGTACCGCTCCCGTTGTTCGAATTAATCTGTAGTTCGCCGCGCAATCCTTCAGCCCGTGCGCGCATGCTTGCGAGTCCCTGGCCTTCACTTGTTTGTGCCTGGTCGAAGCCCGGGCCATTGTCCATCACTTTCAGCATCAGCCATCTGCCTTCAATTCCAAGTTCGATTTGCGCCTCGGTGCAATCCGCATGACGCGCGATGTTGTTAACTGCTTCCTTGAAGATCAGAAAGACCTGACGACGCAGGTCCGCCCCGATTTTCAAAGCGTGCTCCTCGCCCGGCGCACTAAAGCTGAACTCAATTTGGCGGGCGGTGAAGAGGTCGCTGCAGAAGCGCCGCATGCGCTGCACCAGATCGCTTAAATGATCCTTATTCGGATTAATCGCCCAGACGATGTCACTCATCGAATCAACCAAGTCGCGCGAAGCACTCGCGATGACCGTGAGTGGCTCGGCGACCGGGGCTTCAATGCTCACTTGATGCCTGGCCACCTCACTCAAGATCGCGATCCGCGAGAGACCTGAGCCAATGTCATCATGAAGATCTGCGGCGATGCGAGTTCGCACGCGTTCGAGCTCAATTAGACGCACGACGCGGTTCCTGATAATGACGGCAGCAATCAGTCCCAACATGAGCACGCCGAGAGTTATGAACCACCAACGCTGCCAGATCGGCCGCAGAATCGTGAAGCTAATAGTCGCAGGCGCCGGACTGATGCTGCCGTCTGCGGTCAGGGCCCGCACGAGGAATTGGTATCTGCCCGGTGGAAGACCGGCATAATTGATCGTGCGTTGATCAGTTGACGCGCTCCAATCGGGATCGTTGGCGAGGCGATACTGGTAGCGCAAAGTCTCACCTGCGGCGAACCCCAAACCAACGAAGTCAATGCTCAGTTGATTCTGATTCGGATTGAGCACGAGTCCCGACACTGCGGTTTCGCCGAGCGCGGAGATCGCGTACGAATCTCCCGCGATGCGCAACCCACTAATCAAAATTGGTGGGGGTTGCTGAGGCGAGTCTGACTCTGGAATGAGTCGCGAAAGTCCGAGGTCCGTGCCGAACCAGAGCGCTCCCTGTCGATCGCGAAAAGCCACGATGACCGCATTGTTCGCCAGCCCTTCGACTTTGGTGTAGCGCCTGATGCGTTTCGTCTCCAGATCAAATCGGTCCAGACCACGTGCGGTGCCGAAGTACATCCGCCCCAGCTTATCTTCGGTGATGCACGAGGCGCTGTTACTGGCTAGTCCATCCGCTGTGGTGTAGATGACAAAGCGCGGATGTTCCTCTTTTGGATCGTCGATACGCAAGACTCCGCCCTGACCAGTCGCGGCCCACAGCCGACCAGCATGATCGAGATACAAATCGCGGACGATCCCCTCCGGCACTCCGTCAGACTTGGTAAACATCTGAAAGCGCCCATTGCGGTAACGCGCCAGCCCACCATCATAGAATCCCAGCCAGAGATTGCCGGCGGCATCTTCACAATATGCGGCTGCAGTGTTGAAGTTGGTGAGTCCATCAGCTTCCGAGTAGGTATGAAACGATTCAGTGGCTCGCTCCCAACGAGCGACGGCGTGGCGTATGTTCCCGGCGATGCTGATCCAGATGTCGCCGCGTGAGTCTTCAAACAAACGCCAGATATCGTCGCCGGGAAGGTCGCCTCGCTGAAAGTCGTACGTTGCCTTCGGAAGCGTGTGTGCGAGCTGCTCTATGTTCGTCACATGGGGGAAACGCAAAAGTCCGAAACCGGTGGGCAGCCACCACTCGCCGGTGTGGTCCTGAAGCGTGACCTGGTTCCAGCCCCAGCCAAAGCTCTTAATGTCGCGCGGAACTCGCGGCAAGACGGCAGTGAATCGTTGGCCGTCGAAACGGTTGATGACGGGGTTGCCTTCCAGACTGGTGGCGCAGAGTTCTCCGCGCTGATTCTCAAAGACCGAATTGATAACGGCATTGCTTAGACCATCTGCTTTGCTGAACGTGGTAAAGCCGCTCCAGGTGATCTTGATGGCTCCGGTTGCGCTTGCCAACCAAAGATTGCCGTCGCGATCTTCAGTTTGCGCTGCAACCCAACCATTACTCAGACCCTGGGCGGCTGTGTAGTTTCGAAATCGACCGTCGCTAAATTCTGCGAGGCCGCGAGAGTTAGAGATCCAAACTCGCCCGTCCGCAGATTGATGTAGGCCTAAGATGAGATCGCTGGTCAGCCCATCTGCGGTCGTGTACCGGTAAACCTGGCCAGCGACTGAAGGCAGAGGGATGCGCTGATTGGGCAAGTGGGCGTTGGGTCTGGATCCGGCCAGTGTTCGCGTCACTAGCTTGTCTCTGACAACAAACGATGAAGCTGGTTCCGGCTTGAACACGACAAGTCCCGCGCCGCCGCGGTGCGCAATCCACAGCCTGCCATCAACGTCAAACAGCAGCGACTCAACGAGGTCGCCGAACGGAGCGGGTTGAATCCTGTAACGAACCGTGCGGCCGTCGGACAAGATTCGCAACAGACCCAGCCCTTGAGTGCTCACATAGAGGCTGCCCTCCCTGTCTTCGACCAACGCTCTCACGGCGACCTGGTTCTCTAACTCGAGCAGGTTTAGCAGGACGCGCCGAAAGATCGGCTGGCCGCTCGTCTCGTCGAGGCGGAAGAGACCCTGATCAGTGCCGGCCCAGACATGTCCGGCATGGTCTTCATACAGGACGTTCACACGATTGCTACTCTGCCCATCCCCCACTGCATACACCGTGAACAGGTTACGATTCTGCGGTTGTTGATTGCGCGCGGGAGTGGGATCAAAACGAGCGATGCCGCCGCCGTTTGTTGCTACCCAGTAAACTCCGTTTCGAGTCTCGAGCAGATCATTAATGACAGGATGTGGCAGGCCTTGTTCGACACCGTAGGTGGTGAACTCGTATCCGTTGAATCGGCTCAAACCGTCAGCGGTGCAGAACCAGAGAAAACCGTGCGAGTCGCGCACGATGCGCAGGATCAGATCGCGAGGCAGTCCGTCGGCAGTCGTGTAGGTTCGCACAGGCAGTTGTTCGGCCAACACGACGGCGGGCAGAATCAGAAGCAGGGCCAACAAGAACACGGTTGGTCGAGAGGTTTTATGCTCTCGTTTGACTGCGCGCATTAGAACGTCTCACGCGTGGGATGTTCACAAACACGAACTGAGAGGCGAGTACCTTTGTCCGATGTTTCCAGTTAGGAAGATAATACTGCGCAGTTGTGGAGGGGAGAAGCTGATTTCTCCAATAGCGGAATTCGAATCAAGAGCCGAAGACGAAAAGTTTTACACACTCAACCTACCGGGAGATCACCAACGAACCGGCATGAGCACGAAGGTGAGGTCCGGACCGTTGTGCAGCGTGGCGTTTTCCGCCACGCTACACACCTTTGAACTCCCTATTCCGGATCGTTCGGGTTGTTGAAGAGCGCAGTCAACTTAATGCTGCCGTGTCCGAACTGCGGGAAGTTGAAAGTATTCCGGTTCCCCGGATCCAGCGTCGATGCGGTATCGTCCGGCGGGAAGATTACAAGGGAATTAAGCAGCGCGAGAACTCGCGTTTGTTGTTCCGGCGACAAATCATCAAAGGCGTCGCGCGCTGACTGAGCCTCACCCCCATGCCGCAAGATAACTTCCATGAGATTGATGCTGCGGCCATCGTGGCCATACGGCGCCGTTGAACCTACGCCCCAAAGCGGCGTGGTCAGGAATTGCGTGCGGATTGTGCCGTCGAAGTTTCTCTCATAGAAGTTTGGACCAAGATCGTGTCGCTTCAAATCGGTGAAAACGTTCTTCACCAGAAACGGTTGCAGCCGCGCCTGTTTCTGAGTCGGGAACCCGCTATGGTCATCGACTGTATTAAACAAGGGGTTCGCAGTAGCAAAGAGACGATTGAAGATGCCGCGGTCGGGATCGAAGACGGTCTCAACGTCAGCCACGCGTCGGTCCCTATTGATCTGCAGATCGGGAATATGACACTCCGCACACCCGATCCGACTAAATACGCTGCTCCCCCGCTCCGTCTCATCATTTTGTTCATAGACCGCGGGTTTGAAATAGTTGAGCAGGTAAAACTCCATGAAGTCGACGAGGCTCGTGGGAATCTCATTTCTGATGCCGTCGTGATCCGGATCATCAGCCTCGCTGTTCGCCGGTGGCGATTCGAGTTGGTCCCTGTTGCCATCGAGCACCATCCCGGACCGCGTCGTCATGCGCGCGCCGTTATGTGCGATCATCAGTTCCGGATCTACTGACTGTAGACCCATCTCGTCATTGAATGCCCCTACGACGAATTCCCGTATGGATATCTTCCCGCCGTGTGCAAAGAACGGTCGCACACGGAGATCCGAGTCGACGCCACGAACTTCTGAAGTGTCGACCCGACCGTCGGATCGCACGATTATCGATCCGTAACTAATCCCTTTGCTATTGAGTGCTCTGTTGACTGGGTGATGAGTCTGTTGCCATTGGGCGATCGCCTGCGTGCGGATGGCACGCAGATCAGTCGTAATCTCATCAGCCAGCATTTCCTTGAGACCCAGGCCAAAAAGGTGCGGGGCATCGCGACTATCCGGCCGCGTCACCACGTCGCCGCCAAAACCTCCAGACCCTCGCGGACGGCCGTGACAACCGGCACAGCTATCGCTGACACCTGCTCCAAGTGCCAGATTAGTGTTGATGTCGCCGACGCCGTCATTGGCGAGCGGGCCCTGGCCCTGGCTGCGAAGGAACTTGCGTTGAAACAGCTGTCGTCCGCGGCGAATGGCGCGAAACGGATCGCGCGCGATGATGAACGCCGACGAATCCGGCGTCATCACATCACCCGCTCCCGCGCCAATCTCCTGCGCGAGCGATTTGGCAATACCGAAGTTGGCCACGTTGGGGTTCTGGGTGCGATCGGGCAGCTGGGCAGAAGCCGGTGCGCCATGCCAGATCGTAAGGCCAATTGAGAGGAGAAATAAGAACAGCGCCGTTAGTCTCAAACTCAGTTTCATATGAACTCCTTTCGGAAGCAGCTTGAACGGGGAAGGTAATTCCTGATCATATTCATCGAACAATTTGGCGAGGCGGCGAGGTTGCGAAAGGCCAGAACAGCGTGTTGTCCACAGCACCGTCGTGCGAATCAGCTCAAGGTCGGGGGTACGAGCCCTTCACACTATTAAGACATTTCGGCAAAAACATTTCACGTCCGGCCGAAATATATTCCCGGTTGGTAAGGGAGTGTTGAGTTGAAAAAGGAGGGACGCGTCACCGGACCTAAATTGATGATGGAACCGTCTCAGCGTTTTCCGTCAAGGTTAGCCCACTCGCCGGATTCGATGAAGTTAGCCCAGTAGAACGGATGAAGTTTCGGATCTCGCTTAAGCATATCGAGCTGGACCTGGCGGAGTGCGGCGCCGCGGCCCATGCCTTGTTTGAGATTTCGGTAGAAGTTCGTCATTAAAGTGCGCGTCGAGTAATCACTGGCGGACCACAGACTCATCACCAGGGTTTCAGCACCGGCTAATACGAACGCGCGGCGCAAGCCATAGACTCCTTCGCCATTTCGCACTTCACCCACTCCAGTGTCGCACGCGGACAGGACGACCAGCTTCGTGCCCCACAGGTCCAACCCTGATGCTTCAAGCGCAGTCATAATCCCGTCATCGTTACTCTCGTCGCGCAGGTTTGCGCCAGCCAGCGCCAGTCCCGAACGCAATAGCGGATTGGCAATTTTGGAGCTGGCGCTGATCCGGCGTGTCGTCACCGGGGGAGGCGCACCGGTCGATACTGCTTTGGGTACTATTGAGCCAATGGTCCTAACGTTGCGCGTTGCGGCTTGGGTGGTTGCATTTGCAGGTGACTCGCCCGCGATCGCCGGCGGGACTGATTTCGCGTTTGGGTTGCTGATGGCCGTCGCGATTTGCGCCGGCGGCCCCACCGCTGCCTGCTCTGACAAGAAGAAGCCATGCGTAGCAAGGTGCAGTATGCGCGGCCCATGGATTTGCTTGACCCTGGATTCCGTCGCCTGCGCTGCGGTCAGAACATTCGCTTCGGGAAACAGCCTTTGGATTGAGCGGGCCTCTTGCTCCGTCCCACCGAGCGGCGCGAAATAAACCTCGCTCAGGTCACGACCGGTGGCAATACTCCGGCGTCTGCTGAGGGGCGCAATCCGTTTCGCCGTTGAGGCTAACAATTCAGTGGCAGGCTCGCCAAACGACGGGTTCGCGACGACCAGCGGAAGGCTCTTGCTGGCGCGCGCCACTTGCATACGCAACAGGTCGCGCCCGCTTGTCAAATAGGTAAACGAGTAACGCTGCACTAAATAGCGACCCTGTTCGTCAACCAGCGCCGCAAACGGAATCAGATTCAACTCGCCGTCCGGCGAAATCAGAAGTTGCGTCGCATCGTTCATCAAACCGCGAATCGGTTGCATGACTTTCTCATCAAGGTCACGCGCGAGGTGTTGCACGTCACTACGCTGCGGGTCGCGCAGTGCTTTTCGCAGTCCGTCTACTGACGCGTCAATCGCCAGTGCCTCGCCCAATTCTTTCCATTGAGCCTCGCCCTGTTGCCGCAATACATAAACTGCATAGTGAGGTTTTCCATAGGCCTCGTTATTGTTTTCCGCCCTGGGATTGAAAGGACGATAGGAGGCAAATTCGATCAACGCGGCGTTGCGCGGAATCGCGGCCTGCACCGCAGCGAGTGTGACAGGCTGAGACTGCGCGCGAAATTCGGCACTGCGCTCACTGATTTGGGCTTCGAGCTTTTCCTTCTGTTCTTCCAGAGTTCTGAGCTCTTTCTGATATTCGTCGGCGTCCATTTTCTGCGCCCCGTTGAGAGCAAGCTTTGCCAGGCGCGCCGTGGTGGAATTCAATTGGTCGAGCAGTTTCTGATCTTCGGGACTGAACCGTTGGCGCAGAGCGGTGAGACTCTCGGACATCGCGTCCAAAATGCGTCCTTTGCGTTGCAACAGCACAAGTGCCGCAAGTGCGCCGGCGCTTCGCTCATGCGGCGCTAAGTTCAGGTGCAACGAGATAGTGCGATCGGTCCGTTCCGCCACCGAGCCGAAGTACGCAACCTTCTGGCGTTCAGAACCAATCGCCAAATTCAACTCCAGTGCTTTTTCGAGGCGCTCATCCACGCGCTTCTGAAATGTGATGGCGTTGGCAGAGTCGCCCAGCGCTGCATAAAGTTTGGCGATATTGCCAAGCGAGAGGATCG